>JBGUDX010000028.1:0-11634 GCA_041821645.1 Acidobacteriota bacterium | reverse complement strand
CTCGAGGGCGGCGACCGAGTCGCCTCCGCCCACGGCTGAGAAGGCGTTGCTCTCGGTCACCGCGGCGGCCACCGCCTCGGTGCCCGCCGCGAATGATGACCACTCGAACACGCCCATCGGCCCGTTCCAGAGCACGGTTCCGGCGGCCGCGACCGACTCGGCATAAGCGGCGGCCGACCGCGGTCCGATGTCGAGCCCCATCCAGCCGTCCGGGACCTCGACCCCGTCCAGGTCCCTGCGTTCGGTCGCGGGGTCGAACTCACGGCCGAGCACCAGATCGACCGGCAGGCAGAGCTCGCATCCGGACTCCTCGGCCTTCTCCAGCGCCTGGGCGGCCAGCGGAATGCCGTCCTCCTCGACCAGCGAGTTGCCGGTGGCCGTTCCTCGCGCCCGGTAGAACGGGAAGCACATCGCCCCGCCGATCAGGATCCGATCGGCGAGCTCGATGAACCGGTCGATCACTCCGATCTTGTCCGAGACCTTCGCCCCGCCGAGAACCACGACCAGCGGTCGCTCCGGGTCGTCGGCCACGGCCGAAAGGTTCTTCACCTCACGTTCCAGCAGCAGCCCGGCATAGGCGGGCAGTAGCCCGGCGACTCCGGCCGTGCTCGCGTGAGCCCGGTGGGCCGTGCCGAAGGCGTCATTCACGTACAGGTTGGCGAGAGCGGCCAGCTCGCGGGCGAGCTCGGGATCATTGTCGGTCTCCCCCGGCTCGAACCGGGTGTTCTCCAGCAGCAGGACCCCGCCCGGTGTGAGCTCCCCGGCCATCGAGCGGGCTCGCTCGCCGACCACTTCCGGGGCCAACCCGACCGTTACGCCGAGCAACTCCGAGAGATGGTCGGCGACGGGGCGCAGCGAGAACTCTCCGGCAGGTTTGCCGCCGGGCCGGCCGAGGTGGGAGCAGACGACTACCCGGGCATCCCTGTCGATCAGGTCCCGGATCGTCGGCAGTGCCGCCCGGACCCGCGTGTCGTCCCCGACCCGCCCATCCTTCAGCGGAACGTTGAGATCGGCCCGGACCAGAACGGTCCGTCCGCCGACCTCGGCGTCCCGCAGGCAGGCCCGGTCGAATGCCATCGGCTCCCCCTCTGCTCGCCGGCAGCCCTAGAGGACCTTGTCCATCAACTCGACGCAGCGGTTCGAATAGCCCCACTCGTTGTCGTACCAGGAGACCGCTTTGATCAGCTTGCCGTCGTCGATCGCCTGGGTCAGCCCCGAGTCGAAGATCGAAGAGTGCGGGTCAGCGACTATGTCGGCCGAGACGATCGGGTCCTCGGCATAGGAGAGGATTCCTTCCATCGGGCCTTCGGCCGCAGCCTTCACCGCCGCGTTGATCTCATCCACTGACGTCGCCTTTTCAGGCACGAATGTCAGGTCGACCATCGAGCCGGTGGCCACCGGTGCCCTCACGGCAAACCCGTTGAGCTTGCCGGCCAGTTCGGGCAGCACCAGTCCGACCGCCTTGGCCGCGCCGGTCGTGGTCGGGATCAGGCTGAGTGCCGCGGCCCTTGCCCTTCTCAGGTCCTTGTGCGGCATGTCCTGGATATTCTGGTCCGCGGTGTAGGCGTGGATCGTGGTCATCAGCCCGGACTGGATGCCTACCGCGTCGTTGATCGCCTTGGCGAACGGCGCGAGGCAGTTGGTGGTACACGAGGCGTTCGAGATGATGTTGTCCTTCTCGGGGTCGTACTCGTCAAAGTTGACTCCGAGCGCGACCGTCACGTCGGGATCCTTGGCCGGAGCCGAGATGATCACCTTTTTCGCACCCGCTTCCAGGTGCTTGGCCGCGTCGTCCCTGGCCGTGAAGAACCCGGTCGATTCGAGCACGACGTCAACTTCCAGATCGCCCCAGGGCAGCTTTGCCGGATCGCGCTCGGAGAAGGTCTTGATCTCGCGACCGTTGACCGTTATCGCCCCCTCGCTCGACTCGACCGTGCCGTCGAAGCGGCCGTAGCTCGAGTCGTACTTGAGCAGGTGAGCGAGGGTCTCGTTGTCGGTCAGGTCGTTGATCGCGACGAACTCGATGTTGGGACCGCCTTCGATCCATGTGCTCAGGGCGCTGCCGCCGACGCCCGCTTCGATCGCCGCGCGGAATACGTTGCGTCCGATCCGTCCGAAACCGTTGATTCCCACCTTGACACTCATGTTCTGACGCCTCCTTGTTTGCTGTTGATTGTTCGATCTGCAGGGCCGCGGGGGCCGCTCTTCCACATCAGTCGCCACCGACCGTTATCTCGATGTCGTGCCCGTCCGGATCCCGGAGAAATGCCGAATAGGATCCCGACCCGTGAGCGCCGGTCTCTCCCGGCTGGGCGACATTGCTGCCGCCGGCCCCACATCCACCTTCCCACGCGGCTTTGACCGCGGCGATCCCGGGGGCACCGAGACTCGCCAGCGTCCCTTCCGCCCGGGCACCCGGGCGCTCGGTGATGAACAGAGCCGGACGGGATATTCCGTAGCCGACCGCCTCATCCGAATTGGCGTGACGCCGCCATCCCAGCGGTGACAACAGAGCGTCGTAAAACGCTGAAGACCGTTCGAGATCCGAGACTTCGAAGATGATGTGATGGAGCACGCTCCTCAGGCTATTGAAACCCGGGGTCCGCGTGCCCTGATCCGTGCCGGGACGGTCAGTGTCGCGGCGTCCAGCGGAAGTAGCGGACCGCCATGACCAGGCCGAACAGCCCCCAGACGACCACCAGCAGCAGATCGGCCAACTCGAATCCGGCCCCGGTCGAGGCCGGGTCATACGAAGAGAAGAAGGCCTCGAAAAGCGGTCGGACCGGGAACAGCCCGGCGAAGGTGAGAACTCCGTCCGGAATCTCGTTTTCGGGAATGAAGATCCCCGAAAGGAAGTACAACGGGAGCACGATCACGTTGGTGATCGCGGAAGCGGCTTCCCGGGACGGGATGATCGCGGTCAGCGCGATCCCCAGACAACAGAATGAGGCGGCTCCCACCGCCAGGGTGAGAAGGATTGCCGGCAGATGGCTCCAGGGCACCGGGACTCCGTAGACGATCTTCCCGATCGCGGTGATCGCCACCAGCATCACCACCGAGATCACCAGCGCGTTGCCGACCCAACCTCCGATGAAGACCCAGGCCGGAAGTGGCGTTCCACGGCCCCGCTTGAGCAGCCCCGCCTCCCGGGCGACGGTCAGGTTGATCGCCAGGCTGACGAACGTCGCCGAGACCAGGGCCAGCGTGATGATCGCCGGGATGTAATAGGTCGTGGTCTTGACGTTCCCCAGCGATTCGATCGTCTCGTCGCCGAAGATCGTGGCCAGGATCAGCAGGAAGATCACCGGAAGCAGCGCCGTGAAAAAGACCGAGGCCGGGTTGCGCCAGAAGACCTTCTGGTCGTAGCGGAACTCGTGCATGATCAGCCTTATCGAGCTCAACGGCCGGTCACTTTCAGGTAGATGTCCTCGAGCGACGGCCGCCGGATTTCGAAATCGATCAGAGTCCGGTTTTCGGCGAGGGCCCAGCCGGTGAGCCGGTTTGCCTGCTCGACCGGCTCCACGGTCTCGATCATGGCGAGCGGCCCTGCTTCGCCTTCCTCGTCGGTCCAGGTGATCGGGCCGATCCCGGGCAGTTCGTCGGGCCGGTGCCCACCGGCCAGCCTGAAGGTGATCCGGGCCGGGCCTCCCTCCCGTCTGCGAAGGTTCTGCGGCGTGTCCTCGGCCAGGATCGTCCCCCCGTCGATGATCGCCACCCGGTCGGCCAGATACTGGGCCTCATCCATGTAGTGGGTGGTCAGCAGGATCGTTTTGCCGAGATCGCGCAGTCCGGTGATCATCTCCCAGGCGTTGCGCCGGGCGGTCGGGTCGAATCCGGTGGTCGGCTCGTCCAGGAACAACAGGTCCGGGTTGCCGATCAGGGCGATTCCTACATCGAGTCGCCGCTGCTGCCCGCCCGACAGTCGGCCGGCCCTTTCCCCGGACTGATCCGTGAGGCCGACCAGAGCGGCCACCTCGTCCACGTCCCGCGGTTTCGAGTAGTAGCCGGCGTACAGCGACAGCGACTCGCGAACCGTGAGCAGCGGCTCCAGGGCGGTGCCCTGAAGCACGATCCCGATCCGCTCCCGCCAGGCCCGCGTGGGCGCGGCCGGGTCAATCCCGAGAACCTCGACCTCGCCCGAGTCACGCGGTCGGTACCCCTCAAGAATCTCGACCGTGGTCGTCTTGCCGGCACCGTTGGGACCGAGGATGGCGAAGATCTCACCGGTCTCGACCTCCAGGTCAAGATCCCGCACGGCCTCCAGGTCGCCATAGGACTTGCGCAGTCCCTTTGTCGTGATCACCGGTTCGGACACGCACGAATCCTAGGGGCCGGGGGTCAGTTCAGGTCGCGGTGAGTTATGCGGACGACGACGTCGTCCCGGCCGGAGAGGTCGCGCCAGACGCGCTCGGCCACGGTCACGGAGCGGTGCCGCCCTCCCGTGCACCCGATCGCGATAGTCAGGTGGCTCTTGCCCTCGGCAACGTATGCCGGCACCAGGAACTCGAGCAGCGGGAGCAGCCTGCCGTAGAACTCGCCGGCCTGGGTGCCCGCCTCGACGAACTCACGGACCTCGGCGTCGAGACCGGTCATCGGCCTCAGTTGCGGGTCATAGTGCGGATTGGGCAGGAATCGCACATCCAGCGTGAGGTCGGAGTCCCGCGGTGGCCCGTTTTTGAAGCCGAAGGTGAGCAGAGTGACCGCCATCCGGCCCTCGTCCTCGACCGCAACCATCTCTTCCGCAATCCTTCGGCGCAGGGTCGCCGCGGTTTCGGTCGAGGTGTCCATGACCATGTCCGCCCGGACGCGCAGCGGGGCCAGCAACTCGCGCTCGGACTTGATCCCTTCGAGGATTCGACCCTCCGGGGCCAGCGGATGCCTTCGTCGCGTCTCTTTGTAGCGGTCGGTCAGGATCTCCTCGTTGGCCTCCAGAAAGAGCACCTGAGGCCGGAGCCCGTCCGACTCGAGGTCATCGAGGACCTCGAGCAGCTCGCCGAAGTACTCACCGCTCCTGGCGTCCGAGACCACCGCGGCCCGTTCCACGCCGCTGCCGGGAAGCCTGAACAGCTCGCCGAGGGCCCCGATCATCTGTGGCGGCAGGTTGTCCACGCAGAAGTACCCGTTGTCCTCGAACGCGGCAATCGCCTCCGACTTGCCGGCGCCCGAGTGGCCGGTGATCACCACGAGGTTCACGGCCCCGCCGGGGTCGACCCGGTCCTCCGAGGACTGCTCCGTCATGGTCCCTATCCGATTCTGTTCAGTTGCTCGTGGATTTCCCGAGCCACCTTACCGGGAAGGCCGGGCACCGCTTCGATCTCGTCGCGGGTGGCGCCCAGCAACCGGTCCGGTGAACCGAAGTGCTTGATCAGAAGCCGTTTCCGGGCCGGGCCGACGCCCCGCAGACCGTCCAGTGCCGAATCGGTCATCGCCCGGTCGCGGCGTCCCCTGTGGTGGCCTATCGCGAACCGGTGGGCTTCGTCCCGGACCCGCTGCAGCAGCATCGACGCCTCCGAATCGGCCGGCAGGTCGACCGGGTCCGGGCTGCCCGGCAGGAAAACCTGCTCGAGACGCTTGGCCAGACCGATCACGGTCACCCCCATCTCGATGAACTCCTGGAGTGCACGCATGCCGGCCGCGAGTTGCCCTTTTCCGCCGTCGATCAGGATCAGCGACGGCAGAGCGGCGAAGCTGCCGTCGCGATCGCCGTCGTGTGGCGAGAGGTCGGCCTGCTCGAGGTGTTTTGCGATCCGCCGGCCGAGTATCTCCTCCATCGAGGCGAAATCGTCCGGGCCGTCGCGACCGGCCTCTCCCCTCACCCGGAACCGGCGATAGTCGGCCTTCTTGGGGCGGCCGCCCTCGAATACGACCATCGAGGCGACCGTGTGCTCTCCTCCCAGGTTCGAGATGTCAAACCCCTCGATGCGAATCGGCAGCTCGGGCATCCCCAGGATTTCGGCCAGCGACGACAGCGACTCGACCCGGCGTCGCTCGCGATGCTCGGTGCGGAGCCGGTCCTGGTCCAGGGCGAGCCTGGCATTACGCTCGGCCAGTTCGCGCAGGCGGCGGCTGTCACCGCGTTCGGCGATCCGGATCTCGACCCCCGCCGGCGAGCGTCGCTCGCCGAGATAGCGCTCCAGCAACTCAGCGTGATCTGACATGTACGGGCCGAGTACGATCCGCTTCGGAATCGCCGGAGAGGCCGCGTAGAACTGCTCGATGAATTCGGCGGTGACCTCATCCAGATCCCGCTCTGCCGGGTTCTCGAGGTAGAAGCTCTGGCGCTCGGCGAGGATGCCGTCCCGGACCTGGAAGACCTGGGCGTTGGCATCTTTCCCCTCCGCCGCCACCCCGATCAGGTCGGCCGTTCCCACCTTCGAGCCGCTGATCCGCTGCCGCTCGAACAGAGAACGGACCGAGTCCAGCCGGTCGCGGAACAACGCCGCGGTCTCGAATTCCTGACTGGCTGCGGCCTCCTCCATCTGGCGTTCGAGATCCGACTCGATCCGGGCGTACCGCCCCGAGAGGAAATCGACCACCGCATCAATGTTGGCCCGGTAGGCCTCACGGTCGATGTACTCGACACAGGGGGCTCCGCACCGCTTGATGAAGTAATCGAGGCAGGGGCTGCCGGACCGCCGGCCGGGCTCGGGCCCTTCGCAGGTCCGGTACTGGAACAGCTTGCCCAGCAGGTCGAGTGTGTCGCGAACCCTCCGGGCCGAGGAGAACGGACCGAAGTAGGCCCGGCCGGGGCGGTGGCGCTCACGGGTGAAATAGACCCTCGGGTACTCCTCGTCAAGGCTCACCGCCACGTACGGATACGACTTGTCGTCGCGCAGCTTGATGTTGAACCGCGGGCGATAGCGCTTGATGAAGTTCTGCTCGGCTATCAGCGCCTCCGACTCGGACTCGGTCACCAGGAACTCGAAACGGTCGATCAGCCGGGTCATCTCGGCGTTTCCCCCCGAGAAGTGCGAGGCGACCCGCTGCCGGATCGAGAGCGCCTTGCCGACGTAGATCACCCGGTCCTCGCGGTCCCGGAAGACGTAGACCCCGGGCGCATCGGGCAGGGCTTTCCGCTCGGCCACGATGCGGCGGCCAGTGTCGTCCGGGGTTTCCGAGGTACTGCCCATTCCTCAAAGGGTAGGCATTGGGTACGCTGGCCCGGTATTTGGATTCGAGTTGACCACCGCAGCCAAAAGGGAAAGACATGGACACCGGCATCACCGAACCGCCTGAAATGAACACCCTGGACTTCGAGGCCGATGGCGTGATCGGGACTCTGACCCTGAGCCGCCCCGACCTGTTCAACGCGATGAGCCCGGAGCTGATCGACGAGATGAAGGTGATCTTCGAGTGGCTCGCGGACCAGCCTCTGCGGGCATTGATCGTGACCGGCGCCGGCGCGGCTTTCTGCGCCGGCGGAGACATCAACTGGTTCAAGAAGGGAATCGAGGACCCGGATATCGATATCGCCTCCTCGATCGAACGGGGAGCGGACACACTCCACGACGGGATCGCGGCGCTCCGGGCACTGCCGTTTCCGGTGATAGCCGCGATAAACGGACCGACCGCCGGCGCCGGCCTCTCACTCGCCCTCGCCTGCGACATCCGGATCTGCTCGGACAAGGCGTTCCTCGCCTGTGCCTACGGCCGGATCGGTGCCTCGCCCGACGGCGGCATGACCTACTTCCTGCCGCGTGTGGTGGGGCCGAGCCGGGCGATCGAGATCCTGCTGAACGACCCCAACATGAGCCCCGAGGCCGCGCTCGAAGACAGGCTGGTGTCGGAAGTGGTCCCCGCCGACGATCTGCTCGAACGGGTCAGGGAGAAGGCCGGCAAGCTCGCCACCATGTCCCCGTATTACGTGCGGATGAGCAAGCAGCTCGCCGGCAGCAGCCTCGATCACGAGATGATGGAACACCTCGACTTCGAGCGCGACGCGATCGCCGAGGCAATGACCACCGAAGACGCGCACAACGCGGTAACGGCCTTCCTGTCCGGAGAGAAAGTGGAGTTCGCCGGCCGCTGAGCCGGCGCCGCCGGGCTGACCGGACCGGTCCGTCCCGGTCGCGGTCAGTCGGGCAGGAGCCGCCCGACGCTGTCGGCGACGCAGCAGGGTTTGTCGGCGCCTTCGACCTCGAGGGTGAACCGGCTCACGTTGTGAACCCAGCCGCTGTCGAGGACCTCCGAGCTGATCAGTTGCGCTTTGGCCCGAACTTTGGAGCCGGCCGGAACGGGGCTCGGGAACCGGACCCTGTCCCAGCCGTAGTTCACGCCCAGTTTGAAACCGCCGACCACCTCGAACAGCTGCTCCCTGAAACCGTCGATCATCGAGAGGGTGAGGTTGCCGTGGGCTACCGTGGTCCCGAAGGGGCTTTCCGTCCTGGCCCGCTCGATGTCCACGTGGATCCACTGATGGTCCCCGGACAGCTCGGCGAACCGGTTGATCATTTCCTGGCTCACCTCGCGCCATTCGGTCGGCCCGACCTCCCTGCCGACCAGATCGGGAACAGAATCAAGACCGTCAATAACGAGTTTCTCCATGGAGACCACTCTATTGGCTGCCCGACCGGCGGTGAGCCCCTGCGCAGCCGCTTCGTTCCGGTCGCCGGACCGCTACTTGACCAGTGCAATGTCCATCGCCATCGGGGCGATCGCACCCGCGCCTCCGAGCAGGGCGAGGATGCGGGCGACGTAGGCCCGGGTTTCGGGATAGTCGGGCACGCAGTCGCAGGGGGCGACTGCACCCGGGCCGGCGTTGTAGGCGGCGAGGGCAAGTGCGGGTGAGCCGAACCGCTTCAACAGGTCCGACATCAGGTGGGCCTGGGCACCGATCGCCGCGACCGGGTCGAACGGGTCTGCCAGTCCGTAGGCGGCCGCGGTGCCGGGCATGAACTGGGCGATTCCCCGCGCCCCGGCCGATGAGACGGCCCGCGGATCGAAGTCCGACTCGGCCAGGAGCTGGGCCGCGATCAGCGTGGCCGAAACGTTCCACTTGACCGCAGCGGCCAGGATCGTCCGGCGGTACCGGTCGGGGACGAATCCGGGCAGGGTCCCGGACGACGACCGGGAGGGGTCGGCGCCGCCACCGGCTACGCGGTCGCCCGCCTCCGAACAGGGCGCCGGACCGGCGGCCAGCCCGAAGTGCCAGGGCTCCCAGCTGTAGCGCTGGACGAAGCCGAAGCGGGATGCGTGGGTCGCGAGCCACCGGTAGGCGGATGGCGGCCCGAGATCGAGCTCGGTGGCGCAGCGATGCAGTGAAGTGCCCGGACGGGCGACCCAGGTCGGATCGGGGTTGGCCGCGAACAGGGCGGCCTGCTCCGCGTCGGAGCGAAACGCCGAGTTGACCGAAAGGCTGATTCCGGCCGCCCCGGCGGCAGCGGCCATGCGATCGAACGCCGCCGCCACGTCAGGCCGCATGCCTTTGCCCTGTCGTTCGGCCAGCGGCCCGCCGTGCCCACCTCCAGTCGCCATGGCCGGCACCGCCCCCATCGAGAGCCGCGCCCCCACCCTTGCCTCCGCCCAGCTCTCAGGGGCCGGCCGGGCGTCGCCCCCGCTCTCGACCGTGGTCCGGACCGCGACCCGGGCACGAAGCGGGGCGAATGAGAGGCGATCGGGAAAACTGACCGAAACGGTCAGCGGCGAAGCTCCGTTGGCCACGGCGAACCGGACGGCGGCCAGCCGCGCCCTGAACAGGTAGACCGCCTTGCTGATGTGGGCCGGGTTGGGGAGGCCGTTGGGCAGGGTCGCCGGAGCCATCAGCCGGGGCAGGTCATCTCTCATCGAGCCGGCCGCCGACATCGCGGCCAGATCTACCGCCCGCTGGGCCCTGGCCTTACCGGTGATGGCCCCGGCGATCGCCACCAGTACGAGCGCCCCGACGATCAGCGCGAACACGCCGCCGAGGACCAGCGGAGTGGCCTGACCGCGATTTCCAGACAGCCACTTCGGCGCTCTCAGGCCGAACGAGTCACTCGGTCGGCCGGACCCTGCCAGCGCCCTCCGGGCAGCGAGCCGTCCGGGACCACCCCGGACCAGGTCGACCCGCTCGACCCGGACCTCGGCCTCGGCAACCACAAGAGAAAGAAGAGGGTCGTCGCCGGGATCACCGTCACCGTCGGCCCGGATCGCCACCGCCCGGAACCGGCACCGGTCGCTTTCGATCAGCTCCCGGTAGCGCCCCGGCGCGGCGGCCACCACAAGTCCGGTTCCCGCCGGAAGGAGTTCGACGCTATCGGCCAGCAATCCGGCCGCCGTGCTGTCGTCGGGCAGGCAGGCAACCACGATGCGCCCCCGGGCCCGGGCCTTGACCTCCGGAAACCCAGCATTGAGCAGCGCTTCGACCGCTTTCGCCGGGCCGGTCGAAAAAACGGTCGCCGGCCGGAGGCGACCGGCCCCGACCCTGAAGAGGACCACGGTGTTCTCTGCAGAGGCCGCCCCGGCGGCGGCCACGGCAGCCGTCTCGAGCACCCCTTTTGCGCCCCCGGAACCGGCCACCATCAGGCTGACCGGCAGTTCGCCGCGGTCGCTCATCCCGGCCTCGCACTCGCGGTCGATGAGATCGCAAGATGCTCCGATACCGACGCGAGTGGCGAGGGCGGCAAGAGCCGCACCCGGACCGAGTCGCCGGCCGTCGCGACCGAGACCCTCGAGCGGGCCCACCCTGGCAGCGCCTCGCGGACCGCGGCGTCAACCGGCTCTCCCCGGGCTTTGGCCACTGCTCCAGCGGCGGCCGCGCCGTCGGCCACGGTGAACGCGTAACCGGTTGCCAGCAACTGGAAGCAGAGCAGGGAGGTCAGGACCAGTGCGGCGATCCCCGCGACCGCCTCGACCGAAGCCTGTCCTGAAGCCGTGAGCCTCGCGTCCGGCGATGTCCGGGCGCGGCTCAACTCTCCCCCAGCGAACTCGAGCCGTATACGTGCGCCACGGGGAAGCCGGGGATCAGCCGGGGGATCTTCACCCCGACCCTGACCCCGTCCTCACGCGAAACCCGAAGGTCACTCCTGAGCCGACCCGGCAGCGCGTGTTCGGCCGCGCTCCTGGGAGGCTTGCCGGTCAGAACCGCCCGCGCCCCGGCCCGGGCGGCCAGGCCGGCCGACCAGAACGCATGACCGGCGATGATGATCTGGGCCGCCACCAGGACGGCCAGCAGCAGGATCGGGATCGCTCCGATCAGCTCAAGCGATGCCGATCCACGCCGCTCTTCAAGAAGGCGCCGCCTCGAGGCCGTGCGGTCGGCGGGCTGATCGACAAAGGCACCGGATGGCATGGCCCGACCGTGACCGGGAGATGCTCACCGGTGGCCGCCCGGGTGCAACGAAAGGCCGACTCCTCAGGCGGAGATCCGGGAAACGACCGGTGCGTGATCGGAGAGCCGGACCATCAGTTCCGCATCGCGGTCGGGCACGTCACGCCGGCCATCCGGCCAGGCGGCCCCCGGATCGATCCGTTCCGCCCCGCGGATCAGCAGGTGATCGATCGCCCCCTCATCGGTGACGCCGTTCAACCCGTGCATCCGTTCCAGCTCACCGAATACGGGACTCCCGGAGGGACGAAGGTTGAAGTCCCCACCAAGCACGAGCGGGCTCGCTCCGGCCCAGTCGTGCACCAGCCCGGCGGCCCGGCGAACATCAC
>JBGUDX010000027.1:0-11983 GCA_041821645.1 Acidobacteriota bacterium | reverse complement strand
CGTAAACGGTTCGGGCAAACACAACAACTGGTCGATGGGTACCGATACCGGTCACAACCTGCTCGAGCCGGGTGACACTCCCGCCGAGAACCTCGACTTCCTGTTCTTCTGTGCGGCGGTGATCCAGGCGGTCAACAAGCACCAGGGGCTGCTCAGGGCGACCGTTGCCAACATCGGGCAGGACCATCGCCTGGGGGCAAACGAGGCCCCACCGGCGATCATTTCGGTCTACCTCGGCAGCCAGCTCGAAGAGATCTTCGACACGATCGCCCGGGGATCCGGAGAGGCGGAGATCCCCGAAGCGATCCTCGACCTCGGGGCCGAGGCACTGCCGCCACTGGCCCTCCACGGCGGTGACCGCAACCGCACCTCGCCCTTTGCATTCACCGGCAACAAGTTCGAGTTCCGGGCTCTCGGCTCGAGCATGTCACTGGCCTTCACCAACACGGTCCTGAACACGATCGTCGCCGAGGCGATTGACGACCTGAGCGGCAAACTCGAGGAGTATGGGACCGACGACCTGCCGGTGGCCGTAGCGGCCGTGGTCAGGGAGTCGTACCTGGCCAACCGGCGGATCTGCTTCAGCGGCGACAACTACTCCGACGAATGGGAGAAGGAGGCCGAGCGGCGTGAACTGAAGAACCTGCGGACCACGCCGGACGCCCTGCCCGAGGTGATCGCGGCTTCGACGGTCGAGGCTTTTGACGAGTACAACGTGCTGTCCGAGCGGGAGCTGGAAGCCCGGTACGACGTCTGGATCGAGCAGTATGCGATCAACGCGAACATCGAGGCCGAGACCGCGGCATCGATGTCCCGGACCATGATCATCCCGGCGACCCTGCGCAATGTGGTGCTGACCGAGTCGGCGGGGTACGAGCCCCTCGAGACCGAAAGCCGCAAGCTGCTCGAGGATCTGACCGAGAAGACGATGGCGCTCGAGTCGGCCAATCTGTATCCGGATGGCATCGAGGACGACAGCTTCGAGCTCGCGATCTATGCGCGGGACCGACAGCTGACCGCGATGCACGAGGTCCGTGTGGTGGCCGACCAGCTGGAGAAGGTCGTCGCCGACGATCTCTGGCCGCTGCCGAAGTACTCGGAGATGCTGTTCATCAAGTAGACATTGGCGGTGATCCGATCCGGCGCCCGGCCGGACCGGTTCCTGCCTCCCCGGATAGGATCGCGGCATGAAGATGCGCGCCGCGGTTCTGGAGGAGTTCGGTCGTCCTCTTGAAGTTCAGGAAGTGGATCTCGCCGACCCGAGAGCGGGTGAGGTTCTGGTCCGGCTCGAAGCCTGCGGCGTCTGCCACACGGACCTCTACACGGCATCCGGCGCAGATCCTTCCGGCTACGCGCCGACCGTCCTGGGGCACGAAGGCGCCGGCGTGGTCGAGGCAGTCGGCCCCGACGTGGTCTCGGTCGGCCCCGGCGATCATGTGGTCACCCTCTTTTCACCGCAGTGCCGCCAATGCGAGCACTGCCGCGACCCGCGTACGAATCTCTGCCTGGCGATCCGCGGGGAACAGAATCTCGGACACCTCCCCGACGGAAGCACTCGTCTCTCCCGGGACGGCGAGCCTATCCGGCACTTCATGGGTACCTCGACCTTCGCCGAGTACACGGTCATGCCGGAAATCGCCCTGGCCAAGGTGAGCCCCGAGGCCCCGGCCGACCGGGCCTGCCTGTTTGCCTGCGGCCTTTCAACCGGGCTCGGCGCGGCGATGTACACCGCCGGGGTCGATGCCGGCTCAACCTGTGCCGTGTTCGGAGCCGGCATGGTCGGACTCGGCGCGGTGGCTGGCTGCAGACTCCGGGATGCCGACCGGATCATCTGCGTCGATCTGTCCGACGACCGTCTCGAGATGGCCCGGCAGCAGGGCGCGACCGACCTGATCAGGGCAGATGAAGACCCGGTCGAGCGGATCCTGGAGATGACCGGCGGGTTCGGTGCCGACTACACATTCGAGGCGACCGGCCTGGTGCAGGTGATGGAGCAGGCGGTCGAGGCCGCCCGAATGGGCTGGGGGCTCTGCACGGTGGCCGGCGTGGCCGGCAAGGGCGAGACCATGGACATCGTCCCCCGGCTGTTGATCACCGGCCGGCGGGTCGCCGGCTCTTCGTTCGGAGGGGTCAAGGGAAGGGATCAGGTGCCGGAGCTGATCGACCGTTACCTGGCCGGCGAGATCAACGTCGATCCCTTCCTCTCCCACAGCCTCACCCTTGACGAAGTCAACCGCGGGTTCGAGCTGATGGAGGCCCATGACGGCATCCGCAGCGTGATCAAGTTCAATTGAAAGGTGGACATGATTCTTCAACGGGTTGAACAGGCCGACTGGCTTTCCAACGCATTCCTGATCGTCGACCAGCCGGGCGGAAAAGGCGTCCTGGTAGACGGAAACGGAGTGATCGAGCCCCTGCTCGAACGGGCCGACCGCGAAGGTACCGAGTTGACCCACATCCTCCTGACCCATGACCACTGGGATCATGTGGTCGGACTCGGTGAACTGGCCGCGGAACGGGGCCTGCCGATCCTGGCCCACGAGATCACCGCCGAAAAGGTCGATTTCCCGGTCGAGCAGACCGTCGCCGACGGTGAGGTGATCCGGACCGGTGACCTCGAGATCGAAGCGATCTTCACGCCCGGCCACGCTGCCGGGCACCTCGCCCTGCTGTTCAACGGAACCGATGTGATCACCGCCGACGTGATCTTCACAGGCACGGTCGGCGGGACCATGGCGCCCGGTGCGACCGGGTTCGATGACCTGAGGGCGTCGATCATGGAACGGCTGATGACCCTGCCTCACGAGACCCGGATGCATCCCGGTCACCGCGGGCCGAGCACGATCGGCGAGGAGTGGGAGAACAACCCGTTCGTGCGGATCTGGCGAGGTCTCGATCCGGAGAGTGAGGAAACGTGCGAGGTCAACGGCCGCGGCGAGGCGACCCTGGTCCTCTGGGCTCCCGACTACGACGGAACGAACAAGGCCTGGGTCCGGTTCCCCGACGGCTCCGACGCGATCACCGGCGGATCGCAGATACTCAGCCGGGGCTAATCCCAGAAACGGGAAAAGGCGCGGTTCTCCGAAAGACCACCCAGCGCCACCAGGAACAGCGCCCCGCCGATCATCCAGACGGCCCCCGGGATTCCGGCCGGATCCGCCGGCTCGACGCTCAGCGCCCCGCCACCCGGCGGGGGAATGGACGCCACCGGGGCCGGGGCTGTCCCGGATACCAGGTCGCCCTCGATCGGCACCAGGCCGTCGTCGACCGGAGCGGCGGGCCGGGGGTCGGTGTTCGGGGCCGCATTCGAGCCGGCCGGGGGCGCCGACGGGTATGCCGGAGCGCCGGGCGGGGCGGCGCCATAGTCATAACCGTAGTCGCCAGGGATGCCGTAGTCGGCCCCGAGGTCGCTGCCGCCGTAAGGATCACCGCTGCCGGTGCCCGTGCCGCCCGAGCCGCCTCCCCCGGTCCCCTCCCCCCCGGTGTCGTTTTCCGGATTCTGCTGCTTCTCGCTGTTGCCTACTTCGAGCGCGCCCGATCCCTGTCCGGAGGCACCGCCGTCGGTGGTGACTGTGACCACCACCAGGAAGCTGCCCTTCTTGGGGTAGGTGTGGGTGACCGATGACTTCGAGGTGGTCCGGGAGCGCCCGTCACCAAAGGTCCATCGGTATTCGAGACTCTGGCCCGCCGGAGGGTCCTTGACCTTTGCCCGCAACGTGACATCGTCGCCGGACTCGACCGTCTCCGGCGAAGCCCGCAGGGAGACCGAGAGGTCGTCATCCACCCCGATCGTGACTCCGATCGCGGCATTGGTGAAGCGAACGGTCGATCCCGGCCCCGAACCGGTGCCGGGCTTGACGAACACCGTGGCACCGTCCTGCTCGAAGAAGACCGGCGGGCCATCGGCGAAGGCGCCGGGATCGTCGATCTGCCGGTCGCTGAGCCTGATCGTGGAACCGGCCGCGACGCGATCGACTTCGACGTAAGGGATCCGGTCGCGATCGATCGCCCGCGAGCGGGCGGCCGCTTCGTCGAGGACCGTCCCGATCGAATACCCGGTGATCGAGCGGTTTTCGGACCGTAGCCTGTAGCTGCGGTTGTTCACGTCCGGATCACCGAGCTCGCTGAGCTTGACAGTGACCGATTCGGGACTGTCGCCGGCGGCCCTTACCGTGACTTCACCTCCCTGCGCCTGTGCGTTGGCCGACCCCAGCCACCCGGAACCGAACAGAGCCAGCAGCAGGAGGAGGGCGCATGCGGAAATTGGGCGTCGCACGACCAGGAAGGTATCCGACGGAACGGTCCCGGGGAAGCCGGCCGGTACCGGGAGTCGTGACCGGCCGGTCACGGGCTCCTGGTCAGTTCGAGGCTGAGCGAGCCGAACCGGTCGCCGGACGGGTAGATGTCGGCGAAAACACCGGTCGAGCCCTCGGGGATGTAGCCCGGGACGTCGGTGTAGGTGGTGGTGTTGCCGTCCTCGGTGATCGAGGCGGCCTGGCTGAGCTTCAGCCCGACCACCACCGCCCGGCTGTCCGGGTAGGGGGTTCCGTCGATGCCGTTGACCCTGAAGATCAGCCGCGACAGATCGCCGTCCAGTTCGACTTCGGGATCGCTCACCGTGAAGTTGATCGTGTTCTCGCAGTAGCGGAAGCCGAGCAGGCCGCGTCCGTACACCGCGGCCGTATCGCTCGTGTCGTCCGCCCAGCCGCCGGTGAACGGAAAGTGGAACGAGTAAGTCAGGGGCGGGCGCGTTCCGATCACCTCGGACGGATTCCCGTATGCGCCGTCCTCGGTCCTGGTCCCGTCACCGCTCGCGACGTACTGGATGAACGACTCGCGCACCCGCCACCGGATATCGGCTGAAACCAGCGAGTCGGCCCCGGCCGGACGGACCATCTCGGCCGGGGGCGTTGGCGCCTCGCCTGCCGGATTGGTGTCCGTCGCCAGCTGGCGGTAGGCGAAGATCGTGGTCTTGCCGTAGCTCGAGCCCTTGCGCAAGGGGACCGGCGGCCTTCCCCGGGTCCCGTCGGCCACGATCCCGAGACGGTCCCGCAGGAACCTGGCCCCGGCGCCGGTCAGCCGGGTCCGGGCACCGGTCAGCTTCAGCTCGCCGGTCTCGCGCTCCGCCTTCAGCCGCCCTCCGTACAGATTGAATGCACGGACCTTATTCGACCGCTTCTTTGTGGTCAGGTAGGACTGCCCGCCCGTTTTCAGGACGGCTCTCAGGTTGGTCAACCGGACCCGGTTACCGCTCCCGTCGGAGAACTTGATCCCGCCGGCGAGTTTGACCCTCGAGAGTCTCGGGTTTTCCTGGTCGAAACTGAGGTTGGCCGCCGGAAAGGTCGGCCGGCCGGTGAAGTTGTTGGCCGGGGTGATCGTGCTCAGCCGCAGTCCCAGCCGTTTCAGGTTCTTGCGAAATTTCACCTGCGGCACGATTGTCGCTTCACCGTCGATCAGGACCTTGCCGGCGTTCGGCGGCGGGTCACAGGGCACCAGTGGCGCCGCGGCCGCGGCCCCGGATGGCACCGCAAGCAGGCCGGCCGTGATCAACACACCGGCGAGCAGCAGGCCGCCCCGCCGGGAGGCCGGCCCTGCCTTCGCGCCTTTCGGGTAACGCCCGCTCATCCAGCCGTCTTGACCTTCACCGTGATCGGGTCGAGCGGATCTCCCTCGAGATAGCCGCACGCGGGGTTCGGGTTACCCTCGCAGAGTCGCAGCGCCTCCGACCCGGCAGCCGTGAGGCTGGCCGGCACATCGGTCCAGACGATCTCACCCGGTGTTCCGGTGTCCGGAGCGAGTCCGCCGAGGTTCAGGTTGGCGAAATCGATGCGCTGGCTCGGGATCCAATCGCTGATCCCGGTGCCGAGATCGGTCGTGTTGGTATCAACGTCGGCGACCAGGCGCGAGTTGGCACCGTCGATGACCACGGTCGGATTGGACATGACGATTCGGAATCCGTGAGCGACATTGCAGAACAGGATCGAGCCGGAGCCGTTGAGGACCGCCTGGTCGTCGGCCCCTCCGGCGCCGTTTGCGGCGTATTCGGCATCGTCGGGAAAGGTGAACCCGGTCGGCGGCGGCCCGGGGAACGGCAGCGTGTTGACCTCAGCCCCGTTCAGGCCGACGATCTTGCCGATCCCGGCGATGTAGCCGCGGAGGCTCTCCTTGACGCCCCAGGTGATCGGGTTTCCGGTGGTAGCCACCGGGCCGCTCAGTTCGGGCAGCGGAGCCGCTGCCGGAAGGGTTCCGGGCGTCAGGGTGTCCGCCGCAAGTCCGCACTCGGACAGGTAGGGATCCTCGAAGGCCGCCTGGACGTCAATGTTCAGCTTGCCGATTACGCCTTTCGGCGCTCTGTTCAGCTTGAGCTTTTTCCTTGCCTTGCCGACCGCCTTTCCGGCAAGCGAGAACTTGCCCTTGCCGAGAGCCACGGTTCCGGCGACCGGATCGATCACCGCACTGCCCTTGGCCTTTGCCACGGTGGCCAGCTTGCCACCGAGCTTGCCCTTGACCGTGGTCTGCTTCGAATCGGACTTGAGGACCAGGCCACGAAGCTTGAATTGGTGCTTGCCGCGCTTGAGCACGATGCCCCCGCGCAACTCGACCTTCGCCGTCTGGCTGACCCGCGCCTCTTTCGCTCCCGCCGTGATCCGGGCCTTGCCGCGGCTGAGGTTCTTGCGGGTGGCCGGAGAAACCGACTTGAACCTGACTCCCTGACGGGTCAGCTTCTTGCCCGCTTTACCGGTCCCCAGGGTCACGGCCGCCGAGCCGGAGGTCTCGGCCGCCCCGGCGCTGCCGGACAGTGCTCCTCCGAGGACGAGAAGGGCCGTAAGAATCGAGACCGTGGCTGCCAGAACGAGACGGAGCGGCGATCGAAGGTCGTAAATGGTGTGGCTCATGCGGTGATTATCTCCTTGTGCGGTCATGGAACTTAGCCACGACGGCCTGCCTGTTAGGTGTACCTATCAAATTCAGAGCGATGCTATTGGAATTGCGGTGCCGGGCGGCGGGAGCCGATTCAGCCTGGGTTTCGGGACCGGCCCAGCCACTCCACATGGAGTCCGGATCGTCCTTCACTTTTCACCAGCTCAGCCTTGACTTTCCAGACTTCACTGATCAACTCTTTCGATAACACCTCTACCGGGGGTCCAGTTGCGATCGTCTCGCCTTCCGACATGACCACGACCCGGTCGGCGACCCCCGCGGCAAGGGCCAGGTCATGCACGATCAGCACGATCGCGTATCCGTCATCGACCAGGTCGCGCAGCAATTCGGAGACCGCGGCGGTCGCCCCGAGGTCGAGCTGCGCGGTGGGCTCGTCTGCAACCAGCACCGGTGCACCCTGAGCCAGGCCGACCGCGATCTGGACCCGCTGTAGCTCACCGCCGGACAGGGTGTTGAGCTGACGGTCGCCCATGCCGTCCAGTCGGGCCCGGGATATCGCCTTGCTGATCGAGTCGCGGTCAGTGCCGGAGAGCCTCTGCAGCGGCTTGAGGTGAGCCGAGCGCCCGATCGCGACCGCATCGTCGACGGTAACCCCGTTCGGCACCTGGGCCCGCTGGGGCACGAAGGCCCGGATCTCCGCCAGTCGCCGGCCCCGGATCGACGAAATGTCTTCGCCGAACCACCTGATCGTGCCGCCGGTCGGCTTGCGCAGGCCACAGAAGGTCCGGGCAAAAGTCGATTTGCCGGCTCCGTTGGGGCCGACTATCGCGACGAGTTCACCGGCCGCCAGGGTCAGGCTGGCTCCGCGGAGGATCTCGGTCCCGCTGATCGTCACCTCGACCGCGTCGGCCTCCATGAGCGGCGGAGCATCCCTCGGTCCGGTCGTCGGCTCGCCGGGCATCAGACGACCTTCCTTAACAGCCAGAGGAAGACCGGTACTCCGAGCAGCACCATGAACGGCCCGACCGGCATCTCGATCGGTGCCCGGATGGTCCGGGCCAGGGTGTCGGCGGCGACCAGCAACGCAGCCCCGCCCAGGGCCGAGACCGGTATTACGAAGGTGTGGTTGTTGGTGCCGCCCGCCAGCCGGACGATGTGAGGAATGACCAGTCCGATGAAGCCCACCAGTCCGGCTATCGCGGCAGCCGCCGAGGCCAGCACAGCAGCGGCCACCGCAGCGGTCAGCCGGATCAGGCGGGGGCGCGAACCGAGAGAGGCGGCGACGTCGTCGCCGAGCATCAGCCGGTCGAGCGGTCGTACCAGGAAGCCGGCCAGGACGAATCCGACCGCGAAGTAGGGCCAGATCACCTTGAGGTCGCTCCAGCCGTCGGAGGTCAACCCGCCGACCAGAAAGAAGATGCCGGAGGGCACCCGGTCCGGATAGGCGGCGATCAGCGAGGCGGTGCCGGCGGCGAACATCGAGGCGATCGCGATCCCGGCCAGGATGACCCGCCCTACCCCGCCCCCGGTCGGGCCCGAGAAGCCGATCGAAAAGACCAGGCCTGCGGCCAACAGCCCGAAGACCAGGGCGCTGATCGGCAGGAGATCGATGTCTTCGGGGCGCAGGAGGATGATCAGCATCGCGCCGAAGCCGGCACCTCCGGTCACGCCGATCACGTCCGGTGAAGCGAGTGGGTTGGCCAGGGCACCCTGCAGGACTGCTCCGGCCACCCCGAGCGCGGCTCCGACCAGGATCGCCTCGACCGTCCGTGGCAGGCGCAGTACCTCGACGATCTTGGTGGCCGGCCCCGGCGCATCCTTTCCGGTCAGAATGTCAATCACCACGTGAAGCGGAATGTCGACCGCACCGAGCGCCAGCGAAGCGGCGATCGCCGCCAGCAGGGCGACCAGCAGGAAGACCGTGACAGCGCTCCGGCGAAGGCCCTCCGCTGTCACCGCCCCCACAGCCGCCCGCCTATCGGTTCTTCAGGAATTTCTTGCGGATCTTGCCGATCACCTTGGCGACATCGGTGCCGGCCTGCAGGAAAGAGTTGTCGGTCGAGACGTAGACCCGGTCGTTCAGGGCGGCACTGGTCGTATTCCAGGCCGCGTTGTTCTTGATGTAGTCGATCATCGCCGGGATGTCATCGGTGTTCGCGTGCGGCACGCCGATGATCACGTCCGGATCCTCGGCGATCACCGTCTCGTCCGAGATCCGGGCAAAGCCGCCACCAGCGGTGGCACCTCCGGTGAGCAGCCGCCCGCCGGCCCGCTTGACCAGCTGTCCTCCCCAGCTGTTCCCGAGAAACGTGTAAGGGGTGCGGCCGACACCCAGGATCACCATCACCCTCGGACGCCGGCGAATGCCGTTGGTCTTCTTGCGTACCTGCTTGCGCATCCGCTTGACCAGTCGGTCGCCCTTCTTCTTGCGCCCGACCACGCGGCTGATCATCCTGGTCTGCCGGTAGATGGCGCCGAGCGACTCGGGGTCGGACTGGATCACCTTGATCCCGAGCTGCCTCATCCCTTCGCTCCCCTTGGCCCAGCGGGGTGAAGAGAACACGATCTTCGGCTGTATCTGGGCGAGTTGCTCGAGATTCGGGCCGCTGGGATGAGAAAGTGGCAGCACCCTGGTCGTCGAGAGCACGGGCAGCAGGCGTCGATCCCCGCCCAGGGTCTGACCGACTGCTTTCGGCTGGACGCCAAGCAAGGCCATCGTGTTGGCCGCGAACGGAGTCAGGGCGACGATCCGTTTGGTCTTGGCCTCGGCCGGCTGCGGCGCGGCTGTGAGCAGCAGTGCCAGGACCAGAACGGCCGCCCCGAGCAAGGCCTTACCGTGGCGCCGCACCGACGGGCCGCTACGGACCGGTGGCTCGGACAGGATCGCTTGCTTCATCTTCTGGAGGCACTCCTTGTGGCTGAGACTTGAGGGGGGTTACTGATGGAACACAGCGAATAGCGGAACGGACCTGCGTCGGAACCGAAACGCTACAGGGCGACAGGACCGGGGCTCCAGCACCGAATCCCATGTGCTCTGGTCGGGATAGGGTAACCTAATCGTCCGCCAAACCGATCGAGTAGCGCCCGGCGCGGGGCGCTGAAAGCGAGATCCTTGCCAAGTCGTACCGAAGCCAAGCCAGATCCCGCCTCAGTGGTCGGGGCCCACGACCTCCCCGAAGGCGCTGCGCTGCCGGATGTAGCCCCGGTAGCCCGCAACGGGGAACGCCGGACGCCCGCCGAGGAGGCCCGCACGATCGTCGCCGCAACCAACTCGGGATCGCTCGCGACCCTGAGTGAAGACGGCACCCCCTGGGCCTCGCTGGTCACCTTCGGGACCCTTGACGACGGATCGCCGGTGCTCTGCCTCTCCCACCTGGCCGAGCACGCGCGAAACCTCGAAAAGAACAGACAGGCCTCGCTGATGGTCACCGACCCGAGCCACACCGGCGACACCCTCGCCGGAGGCAGGGTCACGCTGGCCGGCCGGGTGGTGCGCTCGGATGAGAGCCCTGACGAGAAATCGGCTCGCAACGCTCATCTGGACGCCGTTCCGAGCGCCTCATTGTACGCCGACTTCAACGATTTCACCTTCTGGATTCTCCAGATTGAGCGGGTCCGCTGGGTCGGTGGCTACGGCCGCATGGATTCGACCACGGGAGCCGAGTACGCCGCGGCCGAACCGGACCCGGTACAGCCCCAGGTGCCGGATGCGATTTCACACCTGAACGCCGATCACCCCGACGCCCTGCTGCTGATGGCCCAGGCCTTCAGCGAATACGCAGACTCGACCGAAGCCGTCTGCACAGGCGCCGACCGCTACGGACTCGACTTCGCCCTCGATACGCCGGACGGAAGTCGGGCAACCAGAGTCAACTTCACCGAACCGATTGATTCGCCGAACGGCCTGCGGGCCGCCACCGTCGATCTCGCCCGGAGGGCGCGACGGGCCGTCGCCTAGCCGTCCGGCCGGTAGATCGTCATTCCGTAGAAGGTGCCGGTCCAGATCGACCTGGCCGGTCCGATCTCGGTCGCCGCATACACCGAGTTGTGGCAACTGCCCGGCAGTTCGTCCAGGGTCGGCTTCGCGAGCGGCAGGAGCAGGGCCCCCGTCTCGGCAAGGAGCGCCATCGCTTCGTCCGAGCATTTCTGCTGCTCGGACCGGGCGAAGAACCGCGATTTGCCGTTCTTCCAGTTCAGGCCTCCGACGCCCCACTTGCCGTCTCGCTGCTCGATGCCGTAGGCGGTGCCGGAGCGACCGCTGATCGAGGGAATCCCGTTGGGCACCGAGACCTTGCTGTTACCCCAGGTCGAGCGGCACCGACGCGTCTTCGGGTTCCAGTCGATCCGCTCCATCCCCTTCGGCGCCGCCTCCGGATCGCCTCCGCGCAGCGCCGCCTGGGCCGATCTGAGCGCGCCGGTCAGGTCGTCGGGGAATTCGTAGTCGATCTCGTTGTTGACGACCAGGCTGCCGTTGCCCCTGACCGCTACCGACTGCTCGGAAAGCGAAGTGGTTGCGCTCGGGTCGCCGAAGCGGACCGGATACTCGCAGGCCATCCTGCGGGGCCGGTCACCTCCCATGCCTTTCCAGTTCTTCGGCGGATCATTTCGCCAGAACAGGTCGAGGTGCATCAGATCCTGGCCGTCGGTGATCACCACGAATTTGTCCTCACCCCGCCCGGCACCCATCAGGCTCGGGGTCGAACCGGACCCGGTCCCGAGCCGGATTTCCGAGACTTCGGACCCGGCGTCGTAACGGGAGCGCCACCTGTCGGCCAGCCGGTTCTTGCCGGCGTCGTGGTCGAACCGCCTCATCCTGGTCGAGGTCACCACGTAGATCCCGCCGTTCTCGTCGGCGGCGATGTTGTTGGAGACCGTCTCGAGTTGATCTTCAGGGGCGTCGCAGTTCTTGTTGATCGCGATCGTCCTGAGATTTTCATCGGTCATCTGCGCCGGCTTCCGCGGCACGGTCCCGACCACCCCGCGCTCGGTCGCGAACGCGATGTAGCCGTCATAGGTCATGGTCGCACCGACCAGCGCGTCGCCGGCCCCGCAGAAGGCGCGCTCGGGCAGGAAGTACCTCTTGCGGAGTGCGATCGGAGAG
>JBGUDX010000026.1:0-12003 GCA_041821645.1 Acidobacteriota bacterium | reverse complement strand
AGACTGATGTCGGGCTTTGCCCTCCGACCGCTCCAGGCGGCCAGCCTCATCAGCTGGCCGACGCCCGGCACGTCGAGCGTCTCGAACGGGCTCCGGTCGAGTATGCCGCGTTGGATGTACTTGGCGAGGATCCTGCCCTCGATGTCGTCGCGGGAGAAACCGAGCGCCGTCTGGGTCAGGTCGTTCGTGCCGAACGAGAAGAAGTCCGCGTACCTGCTGATCCGGTCGGTGACGAAGCAGGCCCGGGGCAGCTCGATCATCGTGCCGACCGGCAGCTCCGGGCAGTCGTCGCCCTCCTCGCGGCAGACCCGCTCGACCAGCTCGCGGGCGATCTGCAGTTCCTTCTCATAGGCGACCAGCGGGATCATGATCTCGACGTGCGGCTCCCGCCCGGCGCGTTCCCGGACCGCCTTGGCGGCGCGCACGATCGCCCTGGCCTGCATCTCATAGATGCCGCGATGCAGTATCCCGAGCCTGACTCCGCGGGTGCCGATCATCGGATTGACCTCGGTCAGCTCGTCGATCATCTCGAGCGTCTGCTCGAGCATTTCGATCTCGTCGCCTCCCTCGGCCCTCTGGCGGTCCAGCTCCCGGGCCACCTCTTCTGCGTCGGGAAGGAACTCGTGAAGGGGCGGGTCGAGCAGCCGGATCGTCACCGGAAGGCCTTCCATCACCTCGAACAGCTCCTCGAAGTCCGACTGCTGGAGCGGCAGCAACTCGTCCAGCGCGGCCCGCCGCTCGTCCTCGCCCGCAGCCATGATCATCGCCCGCATGCGCGGCTGCCGGTCGGCGGCCATGAACATGTGCTCGGTCCGGCAGAGCCCGATGCCCTCGGCGCCGAACTCCCTCGCCTTTGACGCGTCGATCGGGGTGTCGGCGTTGGTGCGCACCCCGAGGCGGCGCATCTCGTCGGCCCACTCGAGCACCTGCTCGAAATTCGGGTCCGGCTCGGGCTCGATCAACGGAGCGTCGCCGGTGGTGACCACTCCGGAGGTGCCGTCGATCGCGATCAGGTCGCCGGCGTGCAGGACGACGTCATCCACCCGCATCTCGCGCCGGCTCACATCGACCTCGATCGCAGCCGCCCCGGCGACGCAGGGGCGACCCATTCCGCGGGCGACCAGCGCCGCGTGGCTGGCCTTGCCTCCCTCCGAGGTCAGGATGCCGCGCGCGGCGAAGAAGCCGGCCACATCGTCCGCCTCGGTGAAAGCCCGGACCAGAATCACGTCCTTTCCGTCCTCGGCCGCGGCCACCGCCTCCTCGGCGGTGAACACGATCTCGCCGCGGGCCGCACCCGGAGAGGCGTTGACGCCCTCGGCCAGCACCGGGAAGTCGCTATCGGGGTCAAAGGTGGGGTGCAGCAGCGCCTCCAGTCCGTCGGCGTCGATCGTCATCAACGCCTGCTCCCGGCTCAACAGGCCCTCAGAGACCGCGTCGGCAGCGAAGTGGACCGCGGCCTGCGCGGGCCTTTTCGCGCTGCGCGTCTGGAGCATGTAGAGGCGGCCTTCCTCGACCGTGAACTCGGTGTCCTGCATGTCGCTGTAGTGCTGTTCGAGCGTCCTGAGGATCCCGGTCAGCTCCTCGTACGCCTGCGGCATCAGATCGTTCATTTCCGAGATGTCACGCGGGTTGCGGACTCCGGAGACGATGTCCTCTCCCTGTGCGTTGGGCAGGAAGTCGCCCGAGGGCTCCGGGCCGCCGGTGATCTCGTCGCGCGAGAAGGCGACGCCCGAACCCGAGGAGTCCCCCATGTTGCCGTACACCATCCGCTGCACGTTGACCGCGGTGCCCCAGTCGTCGGGAATCCGGTTGATCCGCCGGTAGTCGACCGCCCGCTTGCCCGACCAGGATTCGAACACGGCGCGGATGGCCTGCCGGAGTTGCTCGTGCGGATCGGCCGGGAAGTCCTCCCCGGTCTCCTCCCGGAAGAGCTCCTTGAACCGCCCGGTCAACTGCCTGAGGTCGCCGATCGAGAGTTCGGAGTCCCCGGTGACCCCGGCCTTCGCCTTTTGCCGTCTGATCTCCCGCTCGTAGTGCTCACCCGGGATCCCACGGCTGACGTTGCCGAACATCTGCAGAAAGCGCCGGTACGAATCCCAGGCGAACCGGTCGTTTCCGGTTCGCTTCGCAAGCCCTCCCACGGAGCCGTCGTTCAGCCCCAGGTTGAGGATCGTGTCCAGCATCCCGGGCATCGACTCGCGGGACCCGGAGCGGACCGAGACCAGCAGCGGGTCCTCCGCATCGCCCAGCTGCCTGCCGGCCTGCTGCTCGAGGTGCCCGAGCGCTTCCGCTACCTGGTCGGCGAGCGCGTCCGGCTCGACCTGGCCACCGTTCAGGTAGGCCATGCACGCCTCGGTCGTGATCGTGAAGCCGCCGGGAACCCGGTCGGCACCGAGCAACTTGGTCATCTCGGCGACGTTGGCGCCCTTTCCACCCAGAAGGTCGCTCATTTCGCGGGATCCCTCCGCGAAGTCGTACACGTATCTGCTCATCCAGCTCCTTCTGTCGGTCAAACGGTCGGCCCTCCGGATATTAGTCTCTGGAAGATGAGCGATCCCTCCGACGACGCCGCACCCACCGCCCGGGGAGTTGATCGCGGCAATCGTTCAGCGCGCATCTGCTCGCTCACCGCGGCGACGGTTCTGCTCGCCGCCGGCGCGGTACACGTCAGCTGGGCGTTCGGCAGGAGCTGGCCGGCCGACGATCGCGATCGTACGGCCTCGATGTTCGCCGGCACCGACCGGGTGCCGGGCCGGGCCGCCTGCCTGGGGGTCGCGGGGCTTCTCGGTGCCGCCGCGGCGGTGACCGCCGGTGCCGGTGGCGCTCATCCGCTGGCCCGGTCGGCACGGGCCGGGGTCGCCGGTGTCCTTCTGCTGAGGGGAGTCGCAGGCCTCACCGGCAACACCGGCCGGCTGGTCCCGTGGAATCCGTCAGATGAATTCAGGCAGACGGACCGCAGGTACTACGGCCCCGGCTGCCTGGCGGTCGCGGCGCTGGTGGCGGCGGGACGGGGCTAGATCGCGAAAAGCTGGGCAAGCGAGCGGCCGACGTCCGGCGGCTCTTCTTCACCGTCGGCCGCGGCCCGCACCCCGGAGGCCAGCGCCTCGGCCGCTTCCGAGATCTGAGCGGCCCGGCTGTCGCGGATCTCTCCCGCTTCCGCGGCCTCGGAGAGATCGGATTCCATCAGCCCGGCCAGCTCGGCCAGCCGGCGCAGAGAGAGTTCCGAAGCGGTCCCATGAAGAGCCTCGGCCTCCTGCCGAAGGGCCTCGAAGTCAGTGGTTCCGGTGTCGAGGCCGGTGGAGATCACGTCACAGCGCTGGCGCGCCTCCTTGGCAAATTCTTCGATCAGTTCACCGTTTGACTGTTCTTCGCTCATGGCTCTCCTTCCCCTCGACAGCGCAATCCGGACCGGCCGGTACCCGACTTGGCGCACATTGTTGCCGTTTGGCCCGCAGCTTGCATGCTGACCGGATCTGCGCCGGTTGCCGGCGGGGCAGGTACGGCCCCGGCGAGCCGCGGATCCGGCTAGGCTCCGTCCGGTCTTCACTACCGAACGGAGAGAGCATGGCTGAAAGAGCGGCACTGATAACGGGTGGTTCCGGCGGCATCGGACTGGCGATCGCCAGGCGGCTCGGGCAGAGCGGCTACGCCCTGACGATTTCCGGCCGTCAGGAGAAGAAGCTGCTCTCCGCTGCCGAGAACCTGGCCAACGAGGACCTCAAGGTCGAAGCCGTGGTCGCGGACGTGACCAACGAGCAGGCCGTAGTCGACCTGGTCGCCGAGCACAAGCGGCAGTGGGGCCGGCTCGACTGCCTGGTCAACAACGCCGGAATCGGGATCGGACAACCGATCGACGCGGTACAGGCCAAACACTTCGACCGACAGGTGGCGATCAACCTGCGGGCGCTGGTCGTCGCCACCCGGGAAGCGGTGCCGATGCTGAGAGAGGCCGGCACCGAGCACGGCAAGGGCCTGATCGTGAACCTCGCATCGATCGCCGGCATACAGTCGCCGGCCTGGCTGTCGGTATACGCCGCGACCAAGGCCGCGGTGCTCTCGTACTCACGATCGACCCAGAAAGAACTCGCCGGAAGCGGGGTCAACTGCACCGCGATCGCCCCCGGCTTCGTCGCCACCGAGATGACCGAGTTCGTACAGCAGCAGGTACCGCCCGAGAAGATGATCCAGACCGACGACATCGCCGAGGCGGTCAGCTTTCTGCTCAACATCTCGCCCGCCTGTGCGATCCCGGAAATCGTGGTCAGCCGCTCGGAGGCCGGGGCCGACTCCGAAGGGCTCTGATCGGACCCGGCCGCGGTCCCGGGTGCGAGCATGCGATGCCTGATCGGCGCCTTCGGTGACCCGGGTCACGTTTTCCCGGCGGTCAGCCTCGCCCGGGCTCTGAAGGCCCGCGGGCACCGGGTCCTGGTCGAGACCTGGCCGCAGTGGGAAGAGACGGTCGAAGGCGCCGGAATCGAGTTCGTCAGCGTCGACCAGTACCAGGTCTTCCCTCCCCCGGCCTCGGGTTCTCCGGGGAGCGGCGAGGCCGCCGTCGCCCTGAAGCCACTTCTGGACGAATTCGATCCCGACATGGTCATCAACGACGTGCTGACGATCGCCCCGGCGCTCGCCGCCGAAGCCCACGGCTGCCGACTGGCCACCCTGATCCCGCACATCTATCCGGACCCGGCCAGAGGGATGCCGCTGTTCGCCGTCGGGGCACTTCCGGCCCGGACCGCAGCCGGGAGGCGCTTCTGGGCTGCCGCGGAGGGCCTGCTCGAACCGGGACTGAGGCGGGGTCGGAAGGAGCTCAACGCCCAGCGGGCGATAGCCGGTCTCGGACCGAGCGAACGGCTTTTCGGCAGCACCAGCGGGGAGCTGGTCCTGGTCGCGACCTTTCCCCAGCTCGAGTATCCGCGGCAATGGCCCGGGTCGGTCGAGGTGACCGGCCCGATGCCGTTCGAGATCCCCCACTCGGCGATCGAACTGCCCCCCGGCGACGATCCACTGGTGCTGGTCGCGCCCAGCACCTCAAAGGATCCCGGGAACCGGCTGGTCCGCGCGGCGCTCGAGGGGCTGGCGGGTGAGCCGGTCCGGGTGGTGGCCACGATCAACCGGGAGGCGAGCGGCGGAGACATCCCGGTGCCCGCCAACGCCGTCCTGGTCGAGTGGCTCAGCTATGCCCAGGTGATGCCGGAAGCGGCGCTGGTCATCTGTCACGGCGGTCACGGAACGGTGGCCAGGGCCCTGGCCGAAGGGGTCCCGGTCCTGACCTGCCCGGCGGACGGGGACATGAACGAGACCGCGGCCCGGATCACCTGGGCAGGGGTCGGGCTTTCGGCCCGGCTGAGCCTGACCGGTCCGGGGACCCTGAGATGGGCGACCGCCGAGATCCTGAACGACCGTGAATACGGGGAGCGAGCAGAACAGATAGCAGCCTGGGACCGAACCCACAGCGGCCCCGATCGCGGGGCCGATCTGATCGAGGAGCTGGCCGTCCGGCCCTGAGCGGCCCGCAGTCCACCGCCGGGGGCACCGGCGGTGGAACAGCTACTCGGGGGGGCGGACTCGAACCGCCAACCACCGACTTAACAGGACGGCGCTCTACCATTGAGCTACCCCCGAATGCGACTTCCGGCCACAGCCGGGAGCCATCAGTGAAACATCGCGTGGCTGGCGAGCAGCCTAGCGAAAGCGCGCCCGCCGGGGTGGTTACTGCCCTCCGGGACCGCCGCCCGATTCGGTCTCGTCGGCCTCGGCACGACGGACCGCCTCAACCAGCCTGGAGCGCTTCCGGTTGAGCTCTGCGCGGCCCTCCGGGTCGCCCGAGTCCGCGGCGGCCCTGATCTCGTTCTCGAGGGCCGCCAGTTCGAGCTCCATGAAGTTGCGCCGGATCGACCCCGACCCGACCTGATCCGGGTCGGCCCCGACGACCAGCTCCGCGACCAGGGCGTGAAGCTCGCGATCGTCCGGGTCGATTCCATCGGCCGGATCGTCGAGATGTCCCCGCAGCCACTCGACCGCGCGACGGATCAGTGGCGACGAGAGGTGGTGCGGCTCGAGGCGGTCGAGGTACTGCCGGCCTTCACCCGGGCGGGCCAGGCACATCGCCAGGAGCGAGCGTTCCTGGCGCTCCCTGCGGGTCAGCAACCGGTCGGCCCTCGGCGACTCGCCCGGGCCCGCCGGTGTTGACGATCCGGGGTCTGACCCGTTGGCCGAGGCCACTTTCCGCAGCGGCTCGGGTTCCGGCACCGGCGCCTGCGAGAGGCGGGCCACCACCACCGTCGGCTCGATCCCCAGCCTTTCGGCGACCCGGCGGGTCAGCTCCTCCCGGGTCGCCCCCGCGGCTATCCCGGCCAGTACCGGCGCCGCCTGTGCCAGCCCCTGATCGCGTGACTGCGGCGAACCGGGATCGACCTCGTCCAGGATCAGCCCGAGATGGAACTCGGGCAGGTCCACCGCATCGTCGACCAGCGCCCGGAACCGGTCCGCTCCGCCCTCGGCCACCACCATCTCGGCCGGGTCTTCACCGGCCGGCATCGCCGCCACCCGGATGGTCAGCTTGCGTCCGGCGGCGACCTCCTGGGCCCGCAGCATCGCCTTGCGTCCGGCGGCGTCGGCGTCGAGCGCGAGGACCACCGTGTCGACCGTGGCCGACAGAAGGGCCAGCTGGGGCTCGGTGATCGCCGTCCCCATGACTCCGACCGACTCGGTCAGGCCGACCTGGTGCAGCGCTATGACGTCGGTGTAGCCCTCGACCACGACCGCCCGGCCGGCCTTCGCCATCGGGCCGCGAGCGCGGTCTATGCCGTAGAGGATCTCGCTCTTGTGAAAGAGCTCGCCTTCGGCCGAGTTCAGGTACTTCGGCTTCTGGTCCGTGCTGGTGGCACGGGCGCCGAAGCCCACGACCCGTCCTCTGGCATCACGGATGGGAAAAGTGATGCGCTTCCGGAAGCGGTCGTACATGCCGCCCTTCTGGCCTTTCTGGGCCAGGCCGGTCCTGGCCAGCTCGGCCACTGTGAAGCCGGCCTGCTGCCCACGGACGATCAGGGTGTCCCAGGCACCGGGCGCGTAGCCGACATCGAACTCCTTCAACGTGACCGGGTCCAGGCCACGGCCCTCGAGATACTCCCGGGCCTTCCCGGCTTCCGGCGAGTCCTGATAGGTGGCCGAATAAAACGATGCGGCCCGTTCTAGCAGCTCGGTCAGGCGGGTCTTCGCCTTGCGCCGCTCCTCGGCCTCCGGGTCCTCCTTGTCCCTGGTGACCTCGACCCCATAGCGGTCGGCCAGCAACTCGACCGCCGCCGGGAAATCTATGTTCTCCGTCGCCGCCACGAAATCGAACAGGTCACCGCCGACCCCGCAACCGAAGCAGTGGTAGAGCTTGTCGGTCGAATGGACCGAGAACGAGGGCGTCCGCTCCTCGTGAAACGGGCAGAGCCCGGTGTACCGGACCCCCTGCCGGCGCAGGTCGGTCCGGGCGGAAACGATCTCGACCATGTCCGCGGCGGCGCGGACCCGGTCAATGGTGTCGGGCGTGAACTTGGACAGGCGCCCGAGTCTAGAGCCGCGAGCGCTCGGGCACGAAAAGCGAGGTGAAGTGCGTGATGCAGTAGCGGTCGGTCATGCCGGCCAGCAGGTCAGTGACCCGCTGCAGGTCGTCGGCGTCCGGGTCCAGTTCCGGTACCCGGTCGATGTGCTCCAGGTAATACTCGAACAGCAGCTTGACCATCTGCTGGACCCGTTCATGCTCCGCCCGCGCCTCGGACCCGAGGTAGACGTTCTGGAACATGAACTTCCTCAGCCTGAGCATCGCCTGGCCCATCTCTTCGGTCTGTCCGATCTCGTCGCCCGTCCGGGACCGCTCGACGATGTCCTTTACGAGCGCATCGATCCGGCTCGCCCCGGTCGGGCCGAGCAGGGCGATCTCCTGGCGGGGCAGGTCTTCCGGTCTCAGGATCCCGGCCCGGACCGCATCGTCTATGTCGTGGTTGATGTAGGCGACGCGGTCCACCAGCCGCACGATCTGGCCTTCGAGCGAACCGGTCCGCTCCGGCCCGGTGTGCTTGAGGATTCCCTCCCTCACCGGCTGGTTCAGGTTCAGTCCGCGACCGTCGCGCTCGAGCACGTCGACCACCCGCAGCGAGTGCTCGTTGTGCCTGAAACCGGCTCCGCCGTGTTCGATGATCACCTCGTCGAGAGCCTGCTCGCCGATGTGACCGAACGGCGGATGCCCCAGGTCGTGACCGAGCCCGATCGCCTCGGTCAGGTCCTCGTTCAGCCCGAGCGCCCTGGCCACCGTGCGGGCGATCCCGGTCGCTTCCAGGGTGTGGGTCAACCGGGTCCGGTAGTGATCGCCCTCGGGTGCGACGAAGACCTGGGTCTTGTGCATCAGCCGGCGGAACGACTTGCTGTGCACTATCCGGTCACGGTCGCGCTGGAACGGCGTCCTGAGCAGGCTGTCCTCCTCCGGCCTTTCCCGGTTTGCCGGATACGAGGGCACCGCCCGCGCGGAAAGGTGCGTCGCTTCATGGGCCCGCTCGGATTCATCGAACGGGACCGCGCTCGCTCGGTCACCGCCGCGACTCACCGGGCCGCCGCCTCTGCCGGCCGGACGAGCCGGACGTGGGCGTGGTGCTCGAGCGTTTCGCCGATCGCCCGGCCGGCCTGTCTGACCGCGGCCGGGTCGCCCGCCGGGGCTTCGCTCATCGGCTGGCCGAGAGCATCGACCATGAACCGGTGGGCCTCGCCGGAAAACGGAAACGAGTTGGCCTCGCAGGTCGGGCAGACCACGCCTCCGGCCGCCCCCGAGAAGGCGGTCAGGTGGTCGGTCGCCCCGCACCTCGAACAGCCCGACAGCTCTGGGGAAAAGCCGGCGGCGAGAGCCAGTTTGAGCCGGAAGGTGATCATCCCCGAAAGCCCGGCCGCGGTCCCCTCGGGGTCGGAGTCGACCAGGGAGAGGTAGCGGCAGAGCAGGTTGTAGGCGGGGTCGTTCGGCTCGGCCCCGTCGAGCAGGCGCAGAACCGCACCGCAGGAGTCACCGGCCGCGGCGATGCCACGGGCCGAAGACCGCAGGCGCGGGTAGCCCTCGACCGTCTCGGCGGCGGTGACGGTATGGAGATCTCCCCGACCTCTGTGCAGGACGAGGCCGAGCCGGAAGAACGGCTCGAGCCGTCCGCCGAAGCGGGATCGCGGTTTCCTGACCCCCTTGGCGATCGCTCCCAGCCGCCCGAATTCGCGCGAGTAGAGGTGAAGGATGCGATCGGCCTCTCCGTACCGTATGGAGCGCAGCACAACCGCTTCGGTCTTGAAATTCCCGGCCATCGCGCACTAAGGTTGCCGGGAGGCTCGGACGTCGCTGCGGACCGGCCTGGGGCCGGTCACCGGGACGGCTTGCGCCGGCGGCGGCGCAGCCGCTTCTGGCAGCCCGGGCAGAAGTAGGTCGCGCGTCCCCCGACCACGATCCGCACGATCGGCTCCCCGCACCTCGGGCAGTCCTCGCCCTCCCGCCGGTGGACCAGGAACTCGTTCTGCATCGCTCCGGCGTCGCCCCTGGCGTCACGGTAATCGTCGATCGAAGCGCCGCCGAGATCCAGGCCACGCTCGAGTGACTCGACCACTCCGTCGCGGAGCGCCAGATGATGCTCTGGGCGCATCGAGCCGCCCGGCGAGAGCGGGTGCAGCCCGGCCCGGAACAGAGCCTCGTCGGCATAGATGTTGCCGACCCCGGCCACCCCTTTCTGGTTGAGCAGAAACGACTTGAGCGGCCCGGTCCGGCCCGCGGTCATAGCGGCCATCGCCTCGACCGTGAATTCTGGCGAAAGCGGCTCCACCCCCAGCCGGGAAGCGAAGTACTGCTCGAGTTCCTCCGGGCCGGCGACGAATCCCCGGCCGAACCGGCGGGGATCGGTGAATCGCAGCTCGCCCCCGTCGTCGAGCAGGAAACGGGCTTTGAGATGCCGGTCCTCCGAAGTGATCCGGGGGTCGCCCGGGTTGACCGAGCCGTCGGGCTCGAGCAGCACCAGCGAACCGGTCATGCGTAGGTGGATAACCAGCGAACCCCTGTCGTCCAGCTCGAACAGCAGGTACTTGCCCCGGCGGCCGACGTCGAGCACCTCCCTGCCCTCGATCGCGCGCTCGAACGCCGTGGGGGCGGAAGGCTTCGAGAAGTACGGGTCGAGCACCTCGACCGATTCAAATCTGCGACCGACGAGGTCCGGCTCGAGCTGGCGGCGGATCGTCTCTACTTCCGGCAGTTCTGGCACCGCCCGGTTCTATCACCCCGGGCCGGTCAGCCGCTGGCGGTCCGAAGTCGCGCGGGGATGGGCGCTGAAGTAGACGTCCTTCAGCTGCTGGCCGGAAAGGTGCGTGTACATCTGCGTCGTGGCGACGTCGGCGTGTCCGAGCATCTCCTGAACCGCACGCAGGTCGCAGCCGCCGGCCAGCAGGTGGGTGGCGAACGAATGGCGCAGGGTGTGAGGACTCATCCGGTCGTCCAGCCCGGCCGTCCTGGCGTGGGCCTGGACGATCTTGTAGAGGCCCTGGCGGGTCAGCGGCCCGCCGCGGAAGTTGAGGAACAGCGCCTTTTCGGAACGGCCCTTGACCAGCTCGGGCCGGCCCGAGCGCAGGTAAGCCTCGATCGCGTAGATCGCGTGGCGGCCGAGCGGGACGATCCGCTCCTTGCTTCCCTTGCCGCTAGCCCGCAGCATGCCGTGGTGGGTATCGACGTCGGTCATCTCGAGTCCGGTCAGCTCCGAGGCGCGCAGCCCGCAGGCATACATCACTTCGAGGATCGCCCGGTCACGGGCGGCCGGCGGTGACGCTCCCTCCGGCGCCGCGAGCAGGCGGGAGACCTCGGCCTGGTTCAGCACATTCGGCAGCTTCTTCGACCGGCGGGGCGTTCTCAGGCCGACGGTCGGGTCGTCGGTCAGCAGCTCTTCCCGGCGCAGGTGCTTGTAGAAGGAGCGCAGCGCGGCCGTCTTGCGGTGGACGGTCGAAGCCGCGAGATTTCGCTCTCCGTCGGCCGACTTCAGGTCGGCGACGAACTCCGACATCTCGGCCGGGCTGACCTCGACCGGATCGATCGAGTGCTCCCGGAGATAGGCCCCGTACTGGAGCAGGTCGGTCCGGTAGGCGTTCAGGGTGTTGCGCGAAAGCCCGCGTTCGAGCTCCAGGTAGGCCAGGAACTCGAGCAGCAGGTGTTCAAAGCGGGCGCTGCCGGCATTCGCTTTTTCGGCAGCCGTGTCGGCTGGGGCTGAGACAGGAGGCATGATCCGGGGTTCGCTTTCCCCGAGGTCTTTCCTTGCGGCGCAACGATTCCGGCAGGACCGGGGCGCGACTAGCGGGCGATCAGCTCGGCGAGCCGGGCTCCGGCGGCGAGCGCTGCGGCGAAGAAGACCGGATCTTCATCGAGGTCCCGCCCCATCGAACGCCTGGGCAGGCCAGTCGCCGCATAGGCGTCCAGGCTGACCGGCTCGAAGGTGACCCGGTGCCGCCCCGCGCCTAGCCGCACGGCGAGGTCGCTCACCTCGTCCATGTCGATCTGGCCCGGGACCTCGGGCAGGGGGAGATCCACCCCTCCGAGCAGTAGTTCCAGTACAGCCCGGGAGTGGTGGCTGAGGCCGCGGTGCCGCTGCCGGGCGTCGGCCGCCGAAAGCCTCGGGCAGAGAGCCGCCTGGGCGCCCAGGGCGAGGGCGGCGTGCAGCACGTCGAGCGCGACCATGCCGCCGTGGCCGTAGCTGGTCGCCGAGCCGAGGATGCCGGGCCCGGGTCCGGCGATCACTCCGTCCAGTTCACCGGCGGTCGTGGCGTCGATCGCACCAACCAGCGTGATCGCCTCGGAGGCGCCGCCGTAGGCCGGGCCGGCGGTGACGTGAGCGGCGATCAGGCCGCGGTCGTTCAGCTCGGCGACGTCACGCGAAAGCGATCCCGGAAGGGCGCCGCCCCCGGTCTGTACGTAGCCGATGCGTGGCGGTCGCTCCCCCAGGCGCTCGGCCGCGTCGG
>JBGUDX010000025.1:0-12009 GCA_041821645.1 Acidobacteriota bacterium | reverse complement strand
GGGAGGGCATCTACTGGGCGATCGGCACCATGACCACGCTGGGCTCCCAGTACGACGCCCACACCACCGGATCGCAGATCACCGCGGTGGTGATCCTGCTGATCGGGATCTCATTCATCGCGATGGTCACCGGCGCAATCGCCCGCCGCTTTCTCAGCCCGCCTCCGGCCGAGCCGGACGCCAAAGGCCCGTCCCCCCCGGGAACCGGCTGAACCAGCCGAACCGGTCCCAAGCCGGGAACTGGCCGCGATTAGTGCCCCTGGAGGGTAGAAATCACAGCCAGTTCCAGGAGGGGCAGGTGGGTCGGGTTAGAGGCCGGAGGGGTGCCGGGGAACGAATCCGGAGCTGTCGCGGAGCGCGGTCTGCCACTTGGGGCCGGTTCCGCCGGTCCCCGAGGTGTCCCAGGCCAGCCCGGCGATGACCGCGTAGGCGTGACCGGAGTGGCCATACACCGTTATCCAGTTGCCCACGCCGGGCTCGCCCCAGGTGGTGAGGCCGGTCGAATCCAGCGGGCTGGAGATCAGGCCGCCGCCGTTCAGCGCGAAGCTGACCGCTCCGGAGCAGTCGTATCCCGGAGAGTCGAACGAGCCGTGCCCGCCGCCCCACAGGTAGGGGCTGCCGACGATCGCATTGGCTGCGGCGATCGCGTCCTTGACCGCCTGCGGCGCACCGGCCGGGGCAGCGGCGAGGCCGTTGGAGCCGAGTACCGCGGTCTGGCCCGGAACCGGCTTTGGCGCCGGGGCGCCGGAGCCGGCCGCGGAGCTGCTGGCCGGGTCAACCGACAGATCGGGGAGGTTGCCCTCGATCGTGCCGGCCTGTTCCTCCAGGGCGGCGATCCTCGCCCGGCGATCCCCGCGGGCGGCAACGAACTCGGCCCGCTCAGCCTCCAGGACGTCGCGGGCCTCGACCGCGGCCTTCTCCTTCGCCGCGATCTCGTCTCGGGCCTTCTCGAGTTTCGCCTCCTGGCCTTCCATGCGCTCGACCAGCGCGGTGATCTCATCGCGCAGCCCGGTCACCCGGTCGATGATCTGCTCATCGTGGTCCTGAATGCTCTCGGCATATTCCGAGCGTGAAATCAGGTCGGACCAGTCGGACGAGCCGAGCACCATGTCGGATACCTCCGGCGTGCCGGCCATGTAGAGGAAGACGAGCTGGTCGCGGAGCACGTCAAGTGCCCGCTGGAGCCTGGCCCTGACCTGCCTGAGGTGAGCCCGCTCCCTTTTCAGGTCGGCCTCGATCGCGTCCAGCCGGGCCTGCCGCTCGGCCAGCTCGGCCTGCAGCGCATCGGCCCTGGCCCTCAGCGGCGAGAGCTCGGCGATCAGCGCATCGACCCTGCGATTGTCGGCCACGATCTGCTCGCGCAGCTGATCGACCGATCCCGAGATGTCGGCCAGCTTCGCCTGAGCGCGATCGTATTTCTGCTGCGGGGTTACGGCTCCGGCCGGGCCACCGGCCACCGCGAGCAGGCAGACGACCGCAGCCGTGATCGAAGCGACCGCAGAGGTGAGCGCGCGGCCGCGGCCGCGGGAAATTTCATTGATTGGACGTTCCATGTGTGCCCGGAAGCCAAGAACGGGCGAGAAAGCACGGTAGCGCCGCCCCCGGCCCGGCCCCGCCGGCCGGGCCATTCTGGGAAATCAGTTGCAGATGGAGGAATCGGCCATGGCACCTGCGACGAGCTCGTAGGAGCGCAGCCGGTCGGACTGGTCATGGACCATGGTCGAGATGATCAGCTCGTCGGCCCCGGTATCCGCGGCCAGCTTCTCCAGGCCGGCTCTCACCGTGTCGGGAGAGCCGAAAATGTGGCCCTTCGCCACCGACCTGATCACCGCGTCTTCGTCCGGAGTGAAGTCATGGGCCTCGGCCTCCTCCGGGGTGGGAAAGCGGCCGGGGTTGCCGCTTCGCAGCCGGGCGAAAGCGAGCCGCGACGGTCCGGCGAGCCAGCGCGCCTGTTCATCGGTCTCGGCGCAGACGACCCCGACTCCGATCATCACTCTCGGCCGGTCCAGATAACTCGACGGCGTGAACCGCGAGCGGTAGAGCTCGACTGCCGGGAGGGTGTTGCGGGCGCTGAAGTGGTGGGCGAACGAATAGGGCATCCCCAGGAGGCCTGCCACCTGGGCGGTGTAGCCACTCGATCCGAGCAGCCAGATCTCCGGCTGGTGACCCAACCCCGGAACCGCCTGAATCGTGGTGTAGGGATGGCCGGAGGGAAACTCGCCGGAGAAGAAACCGAGCAGCTCGCCGAGCAACTCCGGCAGTTCCTGATCCGAGAGGGGATCGGCTGAGCGCCTGAGCGCGGCCGCAGTGATCTGGTCCGTGCCCGGAGCCCGGCCGATGCCCAGATCGATTCGGCCGGGATGGAGCGCCTCGAGAGTCCCGAACTGCTCGGCGACCACCAGCGGCTGGTGGTTCGGCAGCATCACTCCGCCGGAGCCGACCCGGATCGTTTTCGAGTTCGCCGCCAGATGGGCGATCACCACAGCCGGAGACGAGCTGGCGATTCCCGGCATGCTGTGGTGCTCGGCCACCCAGTGGCGGTGGTAGCCCGATCGTTCGGCCAGGCGCACCAGTTCGGTGGATCCGGCGAGGGCCTCCCCGGCACTGCCTCCCTCGACGACCGGGATCAGGTCCAGAACCGAAAGTTTGAGATCGCCGCCGCTCATGGTCGGATCAGGCCCGCCTGACCGGCCGAGAGAACCGCCTCGGCCTCTTTCTCTTCCGGTGAATAATCGGTCGCCGGGTCCTCATCGGGCGCGAGGTCGGCCCGCCAGCTCCACCAGTTGATTCCCTTTAGCCATTCCGCCCCGGCGAAAGCGCTGAACGCGGCCCTGTATGCGAGCGCCTGGGTCGCCTGATCCGGGCTCTCGTCGGCCCGCACCTCCCACGGATGGGCGGTCCCGTAGGGCTGGGCCGGGTATCCGATCTCGGTCACGATAACCGGCCGGCCCCATTGCACCGAAAGCTCCCTCAGGCCTACGACGATCGGCGTCCAGGCATCGAGCAGGCCCTGCTCGGTGGGCAGTTCACCATCCGCGGAAAGCGGGTAGTAAGCATCGACGCCGATCAGATCGAGCGCATCCCAGAACTGGATCCCCTCGACCTCGTCCCAGTTGGCGGCGTAGGTCAGCCGGCCCGGGAACTTCTCGCGCACCGACTCGATCAGCGACCGCCACTGGTCCACATCGCCCGAGACGCCTTTCAGTTCAGTCCCGACCACGTACAGGTCCGCCCCCACGTCTTTGGCGATCCAGGCGTAGCGATCGATGTACTGCCGGTAAGACCTGAACCATGCAGCCGGGTCCGACGGCCGGATGTCGCCACGAAAAGTCCCGTCGAGCACATCGACGTGCGGCTTGAGGATCACCTTGAGGCCGGCATTCCGGGCGGCTTCGATCGCCCGGTAGAGACTGTCGTCGTTGGGGCTCTTCCCTCTCTCCGGTCCGACCTCGTTCGAATCGGCGGAATCCATGTACCAGGTCGGTACCAGGGTGACGGCCGTGCTCGAAAGAGCGCTGATCCGGTCGAGCGCCTCCTCGGAACCGGAGTATCCGTCGCTGGTGTAGGCGGTCAGATTGAGCCCGCTGAGCTGGTTCGAACCGGCGGGCGCAGGGGGCTCGGCCGGCCCGGTGGGGCCGGTGGTCTGCCCCGTCACCGGCTCGGCGGCCGGTTCCGAGCCGGCTTCACTGCCGCCACTGTTACCGATCAGCAGGATCACCAACCCGGCCGCGACTGCCAGCAGGGCGGCGGCGATTATCCCGAGGACCGAGAGGCGCTTCGACATTGGCGGATTCTAGGTGAAGCAAGGTCCCGGTTAACCAAAACCGGCCACGCCTCACGGCGTGGCCGGAATCAGTCTGACGTCATCGCCTCAGTCGACGATTTTCGCCTTCATCTTGTCGTACTCCTCGTCGGAGATTCCGCCGCTCTTCTTGAGCTCGTCGAGCTTCTGCAGCTCGTCAACCGGAGAGGTGCCGGCGGTTTCACGTACGTACTGGTCCATCTGCTTCTGCGATTCCGCCTGGTCCCTGAGCGTGCGCTCCCGCATGCTCGAGCCCCGCGCAATCAGGTAGATGAGCGCCGTGACTATTGGCAGGACGATCAGGAAGAAGACCCAGGCCGCTTTGGCCCAGCCCGACATGTCGTGATCGCGGAAAATATCCATCAGGATGGCGATGACAACCCAGATCCAGATGATCAGGAAGAAGATCGCGAGGGCGGTGAGCAGAGCGTCACCGAGATCGAATGTAGCTAGTAGCACTGCGTGGTTCCTTTCGGAGGGTTAGTGATTCAAATAAGGCCGGCGCGGGCCGTCCCGACCAACAAACTTATCCGTTATCGCCCGCCCGCCGCTTTTCGGCGATCTTCCAGGCGGCCGGCATCAGCAGCGCGCCGACTCCGGCCTTGACCAGTCCACCGAGGATGAACACGGTGAACCCGTGGTAGATGGTGTCCGCCCAACTCATGTCGAGGGCCAGTTTGAGGCCGGCCAGCCCGAACGCGAAGATGATCAGCTGCCCGACCACGAACGAAAGGAACGCGGTCACGAACTTGCGGTCGGTGCCGTGCTCGGCCAGCCAGCCGACCGCGTACGCGGCGAAGATGAAGCCGATGATGTAGCCGCCAGAAGCGCCCCAGATCACGTCCACCCCGGAGTTGCCTTCGGCGTAGACCGGCAGCATCAGCCCCATCAGGGCATAGAGCATCAGCGCGGCCATGCCCCGCTTTGCGCCCAGTGCCGAGCCGACCAGGACCACGGCGAGCGTCTGGCCGGTCATCGGGACCGGCTCCATCGGGATCGTGATCTGCGCCATCATCGCGGTGAACAGCGCACCGGCGAGGACCAGCAGCGCGGTGCGAACCCGGCTACTCGCGAAAGCGTCGGCAATTACGGGGACGCGGGGGGAATCGACCGCGTGGGAAAGCGTGGACATCAAGACCCTTCCTTAGTTCAACGGGAGATCGAGCACAGCGAGACTCCGGGAGCCTACCCGACCGGGCCCGGACGCCGCCTTCACTGCCGGGCTTCAGCGGAGCCGGCAGGCCGGTGAGCGAATCGATCGTCGCCGGGACCCCGGCCGCCCTCTTCGGGTCTGCCTACTGGCGCTCGACGAACAGGGTCTGGGTCGCCGCCCCGCAGCGGCCCTCGCGATCGTGCAGCGCGGTCACCGTGAGCCCGGAACCGTTCGAATTGACCTCGGTCCGCGATTCGACCCCGATCCACTCGCCGGCCGGTTCGCGGAACAGCGAGAGGTTGAGGTCGCAGTTGATGAACAGGTACTCGCCATAGGCGACCGGGTGGGCGAGGCCATTGCCGAAATCGGCGGCGGCCGCGGCCCGCTGGGCGCCGCCCGCCTTCTCGCCGGGCACCAGCGGGTACTCGAGCCTGAACCAGGCAGAACCCCGGTCACCGGTCTTGTCGATGCCGCCCTCGAGGATCTTGATCGTGTTGGTGGTCCCGTAGAAGGTGAGGCTCCCTCCCGCCGCCCAGGTTCCGCTGTCCACCGCGAGCCCTTCCTCCGGCGAAGGCATGGACGGCTCCGGGTCTCCGACCCCCTGGGGCATCCGGACGTCGCCCCGCCTGATCAGGACCGCCCGGGCATCTATCAGGGTCCGGTTTGTCGAATTCAATCTGGCCGAGACCACTTTCTGGCGGCGACCGGGCTTGCTCACTTCGGCCTCGATCGCGATTTCGCCGAGCGTGACCGGTCCGTTGAAAGTGCAGGACAGGGAAGCCACCCGCATCTCCTCGCCGCCGAAACCCTCTGCCATTCGGGTCAAGAGCGCCGCGGGGGCGCCGCCGTGCGCGGCATCGGGCTGCCAGGGACCGCGGGCCAGGGCGGTCAACTCGAAGTCCTCGCTGAGTAGTGAACTCTCGGAGCCGCTGCGCTCGATCGGCAGGGCGATCGCTTCGGGGATCTCCTCCCGGCCCGGTGCGCTCACGACCACTCGTCTTCCGAGGGGCCGGAATCAACGGCGAGCAGAGCGAGACCGGCCAACGCCGCCGAGCCGGCCACCACCGAAGTGGTGACGACCCCCCTGTCGGGCAGGTTCTCACGAGCCAGCAGGGTCGCAGCGACGTCCCCGAGGTCAGCGAGCACGGACACGGCCAGCCAGGGTCCTGCCTGATCCCGCGTCGCGGCCGCGGCTGTGCCCGCCCCCAGGGCTATGTCGCGTGCGCCGAGTGCGCGCAAGATGACCTTCGTCGGTTCTCCGGCGGCGTCATCGCCAATCCAGGTTCTGCCAAGTCTTTCGGGTGCCGATCCGGCGAATACGCCCACCGCCACCCTCGCCAGGCCAAAGCTCACGATTGAAATTCTCTGGAGGTTCATGCGGTGACAGTACCGCGCCGGCAGTTCACGGTTGTCAACGGCAGAAGAGCGCGGCGCGCCCGTCCACACTCGCGCTGTCCCGCTTCGGTCATACTCTGCGGGCATGCCGCCAAGCGAGAAGCTCACCCTGCATGTTCTGCCGCCGTCGCACCCCTGCATGACCGCGAAGGCCGCCCTCGAATACAAGGGCCTGGACTTCGAGCTCGTGCCCCTCGACTTCGCCAGTTTCGGCGACACGATGGAGGAAATCTACGGACCCGGGAACCGGACCGTGCCCGGCATGACAGTCGGTGACGAGCCGGTCCACAAGTCGGTCGCGATCCTCGAACGCATCGAACGGATCCATCCCGAGAAGCCGCTCTACCCTGAGCCGATCGCTGATCGGGTCAGAGAGGCCGAGCTCTGGGCGGACGGCGACCTGCAGGACCTCGGCCGGCGCCTCTCCTGGGGCGCACTCCACTTCCGGCCGGAAGCCGCGGGCACCCTGGCCGGCGGCGGGCAGCTCGACCCGGCCGGGACCGACTACGCGATGAAGCTGGTTCACGCCACCTGGAAATATCACGGGATCAGCGCCGCCGGGCTGGCCGAAGACCTCGAGGCCCTGCCGGCGCTGATTGCCCAGGTCGAAATCCTCGCCGAGCAGGGTCTGATCGACGGCGAGGCCCCGACCGCGGCCGATTTACAGATCGGCGCGACGGTCAGAGTGATGCTGGGAGTCGGCGATCTGCGGCCTCTTCTGAGCGGCACGGCGGCCGAGAGAGTCGCCCTCCGGTTCTTCCCTGACTACGGCCTCGACATCCCGGCCGGCGCCTTTCCCGAGGGCTGGGTCGTAGACGAAGTCCCGGCCGCGGTCGCAAGTTGAACGAGTTCTCGCCGTACCGGGCGTGATCGATCTCCGGGCTTTCATTTCCCCGGCCGCGCCGGTCGGCCGCGAACGGCAATACGGTTAGCCTGCCGACATGGTCCCCACCCGGAAGAACACCTTGCACGTTCTGCCGCTCTCGCACCCCTGCATGACCGCGAGGGCCGCCCTCGACCTGAAGGGCCTGGAGTATGAAGTCGTCACGCTCAAGACCGGTCCGCACATCGAACAGCTGGAGGCGATCTATGGCCCCGGCAGGACCACCGTGCCCGGCCTCGTGCTCGACGACGAACCGATCCACGGATCGACCGCCATCCTCGAACGGCTCGAGCAGCTGGTCCCTGAGGGCCCGCTCTACCCGGAAGCGATCGCCGCCGGGGTCAGGGAGGCCGAGCTCTGGGGCGATCGTGAATTTCAGGACCTCGGCCGGCGCCTGCCCTGGGGGGCGCTCCGTTTCCGACCCGAGTGGTCCGGCACCTACAGCGGCGGGGATGTCCTTGACCCGGCAGGGACCGACTACGCGATGAAGTACCTGCACGTGGCCTGGAAACACGCCGGGCTCACGGCCGCCGGGCTCGCCGAGGACCTCGAGGGCCTGCCGGAGAAGGTCGCACGAATCGAAGCTTTCGCCCGGGACGGCCTGATCGACGGCGAAAACCCGACCGCGGCCGACCTCCAGATCGGATCGACCGCCAGGGTATTGCTGACCGTCGGTGACCTCGAAGAGCTGTTCGCCGGAACCGCCGCCGAGCGGATCGCCCGCCGCTTCTTTCCCGAGTACCCCGGGCACGTTCCGGCCGGCGCCCTTCCCGCCGGCTGGGCCGTGACCGAGCTCTCGGCCGAAGCCGGCTGAGCAGGGCCGGGAGTCAGGTCGTCGCGCGGCCCGACTCGACCGTGCGCCCTGACTTGCCGACGAAGGCCGGCATGGCCATGAGCATCTGAACGTCACTGTTGCGCCGCGACCTGAACCCGCCCTCGGCCACGGTCAGGTAGAGCAGCCAGAGCCGTCTGAAGCTCTCGTCGTAGCCCAGCGCCCCCAGCCGCCCGGTGGCCGCCACAAATCGCTCGCGCCATATCGCCAGAGTCCGGGCGTAGTCGAGCCCGATGTCGGCCAGCCAGACCTCGGCCAGATCCGTTTCGGCCCTGAGACAGCGCCGTATCTCGGCCACCGACGGCAGGCACCCGCCGGGAAAGATGTAGCGGCTGATGAAGCTGCGTGAAGCCTTCTCGAGCTCGTAGGCGTCGTCGTCGGTCACGATCGCCTGGAGGAACATGGCTCCGTCCGGCTTCAGCAGCCCGGAGCACTTGCGGAAGTAGGTCGGGAAGTCCTGCCAGCCGACCGCCTCGATCATCTCGATCGAGACGATCCGGTCGTAGCTGCCATGGAGTTCTCGGTAGTCGATCTCCAGCACCTCGATCCTGTCCTCCAGACCCGCCACCCGGATCCGTTCACGGGCCAGGGCTGCCTGCTCGCGGGAGATCGTGGTGGTGGTGATCCGGCAGCCCGTCATCTCGGCCAGGTGGATGGCCAGCCCTCCCCATCCGGTGCCGATCTCGAGCACGTGAGTTTCGGGGCCGGCGTCGAGCTGGTCGGCGATCCGGTTCATCTTGTTGACCTGCGCCGATTCGAGGTCCTGCTCGGGGTCGTCGAAACAGGCGGCCGAATAGTTCATCGAACTGTCGAGGAAGGTCGAGAACAGCTCGTTGCCGAGATCGTAATGGGCCGATATCTGCTTGCGGCCGCGGGTGCGGGTGTTGCGCGGCATCATCAACCCGAGCCGCTGGAGCGGGCCGATGATGAACTGGAACCGTCGGCGCAAGCTGTCCATCCGGCTCATGTTGTTGCCGGCGATCGTGGCCAGCGCGACCAGATCGTCGCAGTCCCATTCTCCGCGGATGTAGCTTTCGGCGAGCCCGGTGCTGCCCCGCAGCATCCGGCGCCAGAACCTTGGCGAGTGCAGCGTGACAGTGGCATGAAGCGCGCCGGAGCTTTCACCGATCACGGTCGAGCGGCCGCCCTCGACGAACTCGATCGTGCCACCCCGGATCCCGCCGATCACGGCCAGGACCGGCCTCCGCCAGATGCTCACGCGCCCGGCCCGGGGGCCGATTCAGTTGTCATCTTCTTTTCTCCGTGCGCCACAGGGCAGAGCATTGCCGTTTTTGCCCGATCTGGCAAGTCCTTCCGTTCCGGGCCGTGGTGATTGACCACCGGACCGGCAGCGCCCATCTCCCCGGTCGACCCGGGGAGACCCGGCCGGGGGTGGTATCGCGCTCCGCGGGCCCAGGTCGCGGCTGCCTGAAAGTGGATCCCCACGAGTGCCTTTATTGACATCGGCGGGCGCCGCAGAAGAAGTCGGCTCAGAACCGGGCGGCTGAGCTCCGTCCGCTCCAGGCTGAGGGTCGCGTCAAACACGGTCCGCCCATTCTGGTGGCTCGCAATATGGACCGGAACCGTAGCCGCCGGCACCCCGAAGCGCAGGTCGTACTCGTGGTCCATCGACATCAGCGGCGACACGTGGAGCTCCTTCGGCACCCTCGCCGAAACCAGCCGACCCGTTCTCGCCCGGTTCCGGATCACGTAGGCGTGACGATCACCCCAAGGCACATTGGTCACCTCGGCCACGACAGTCTCCAGATTCTCGCCGTGTGAGTCGAAGCAGTAATAGAAGGTGACCGGGTTCTCACAGACTCCCCAATAGCGCAAGTGGGTCAGCATCCGGATCGGCCCCTCGGGACGGTCTCCGATCCTTGACTCGACCAGGTCGGCGACCGCGTCTCTCAGGGGTACGTCGGTCGGACCCAGATAGTCGGCCCTGCGAAAGCGGGCCGGCGAACGACGCCGGGTGGACCAGAAAGGGTGGATCGACATCACATCGGGGATCTCCTCGAGATCGAGGTAGACCATGAAGATCCGGTACTCGAACTCCCGTTCGAATGGTTCAAAACGGCGATGGCGGATCCGGCCCTCATACACGGCACTGTCCAGAGCTCCGCTCATCGGCCGACCGGATCGCTTCCGGCGCCTGCGCTCCGGGCGCGCCGCGAAGTCCGGGAACCGGACAGGTCTGAAATCGTCCGAGCTGCCCGAAGGCCGCTGAAAGCGCCGTCTTCGTGGAAACCATCTCTCCAGTATGCGCCGCAGTAGTGGGTCCGGTTCACCCCGCTGATCTCGCCCCACCTCTTCTGGGCATCGATCGCCCGGGCGGTGAATACCGGATGGGCGTAGGGGATCACTTCGATGATCTTCCGGGGGTCGACCTGCCCGGTACGGTTCAGGGTCACGCAGAACTGGCGCTCACAATCGAGTCGCTGGAGCTGGTTCATGTCGTAGGTGAGGGCGGTCCGGCCGGTCGGCCGGTCGACAAGGTGATAGTTCCAGCAGGCCCACGCATCGCGTCGTTTCGGTAACAGCGAAACATCGGTGTGCAGTACCGCCTCGTTCGGCTGGTACTGGATCGAACCCAGCACCTCCCGCTCCGGCCGGCTCGCATCACCCAGCATCGCGAGCGCCTGATCGGAGTGTGTGGCAATGACCACCTGATCGAACCGCTCGGGGCCCTCGCCCCTCGGCGTAATCTCCACCCGGTCGGCGAACCGCTCGATCCGATCCACCGGCGTGTCCGTCCTGACCCGGTCCCGGAACGACTCGGTGAGCTCCCGCACGTAGCTCCAGGACCCGCCTTCAACCGTGCGCCACCTCGGCCTGTCGCGCAGCGTGAGAAGGCCGTGGTTATCCAGGAACCTGGCCAGGAACCCGACCGGGAATCTCCACATCTCCCCGGGATCCGCCGACCAGACAGCGGAGACGAGGGGGACCACGACCCGGTCGCGCAGGTACCGGGAGTAGTTCCCTCGCTCCAGGTACTCGCCGAGCGAAGGTCCCGGCCGGTTCTCCCGTGACATCTTCTTCAGCTGCCGCTGGAACCTCGGAAACTCGGCCAGCATCCGGTGGAACCGGGGATTGACCAGATTGCTCCGCTGAGCGAAGAGCCCGCGTAGGTTCCGGCCGCTGTATTCGAAGTTGCCGTCGCTGACCGAGAAGCTCATGCTGGAAGGCCGGCTCGGCACCTCGAGCTCCTCAAGCAGCCGGCTGAACTCCGGGTAATTGCGATCGTTGAACGTGATGAAACCGGTGTCGATCGGTTCCAGCCCGCGTTCGGATTCGGCCACTATGGTGTTCGCGTGGCCACCGGGCTTGTGGGAGGACTCGAACACGGTGAGGTCGACCTTGCCATTCAGAGAGTGGGCGGCGGCGAGACCGGAAATGCCCGATCCGATAATTGCGATCTTCATCACAAGTTGATACGAAGCCGACCCTGGGATCGGATGCAGCCGGACCGTTCAGGGGCCCGAGAGCCAGGCCGAAAGCGGCCCCGACAGGGCCCGGCCCTGGGAAAGGCCCGCCCGGCCCACCTCGGCTTCACGCCGCCCATCCATCCGATCGGGGCCGATCGCGGCAGCGGAGCCGCCGTCCGGCGCCACGACGACCAGCCTCACTCCGCGGCTGCGAAGCCTGGTCACTTCGCCGGCAACTATCGAGCGAAAGACCTGGGCTGCCATCCGGTACCGCCTGCTTCCGGCGTCGGCGGCGGCCCCGACCGGAAGAAGAGCGAGCACCCTCTCGCCGCTGGAAATCCGCACGGCATCAAGGCTGGCCGGACTCCAGACCCCGCCGTCTACATAGCTGCCCCCGCTTCCTTCGACCGGTCTGAACACTCCCGGGATCGCGCACGACGCCTGCACCGCCTCGCTGACCCGGAGCCCATGGTCGGATTCCCGGCTGAAGACCACCCGCTCGCCGGTGGCCGACCT
>JBGUDX010000024.1:2893-12110 GCA_041821645.1 Acidobacteriota bacterium | reverse complement strand
TCGGAGGCGAACAGTTTGGCCATGGCCGAGTACTTGCCGAGATCCGGGTCGCCGGACTGGGCCATCGACGCGGCCCTGTAGAGAAGCTCACGCGCTGCCGCGGTCCTGGTTTCCATGTCGGCCAGCTTGAATTGAATGCCCTGGAGCTGATTGATCGGCTTGCCGAACGCGATCCGCTCCTTGGCGTAGTCGGCGGCGTAGTCGGTCGCCCCCTGGGCGATCCCGAGGGCCTGGGCGGCAATCCCGAGACGGGATCGATCGAGGGTCTGCATCGCAACCGTGAATCCCTGGCCCACCTCGCCGATCACGTCCTCGTCCGGCACGAACACGTCCTCGTAGACCGGCTGGCCGGTCGGCGAGCCCTTCATGCCCATCTTGTGCTCGAGTGCATCGATCCGGAATCCGTCGGCATCGGCCATCACGGCGAAGGCGGTGATCCCGCGAGAGAACTTGACCTCGGGATCGCTCACCGCGAAGGTCACGTACATGTCCGCGACCCCGGAGTTGGTGATCCAGTTCTTGGCTCCATTCAGGATCCAGCCACCCTCGGTCCTGACCGCCCGGGTGCGCATCGCGCCCGGGTCCGAACCGGCCTCCGGCTCGGAAAGCGCGAAGGCTCCGAGCCACTCACCACTGGCCATCTTCGGCAGGATCCGGTCCTTGAGCTCGTCCGAACCGTGAAGCTTGATCGGCAGCGAAGAGAGGTCCTGGGCTGCGACCAGAAGTGAAGAGGAGGCACAGCCCTTGGCGATCTCCTCGATTGCCGCGCACAGCATCAGCTCGCCGGTGCCGGTGCCACCGTGGGCCTCGTCGAACGGCAGTCCGAACAGGTCGTGGTCGGCAAACAGCTTGCGGATGTCCTCGGGGAATTCGCCGGATTCGTCAATCTCGGCCGCCCGTGGGGTCACCTTCTCGACCACAATCTGCCGGATCACCTCGAGGAAGTCGAGCTGCTCCTGGGCCAGCCCGTACTGCGGAGTCGTCTCAACTGCCATCTTCACACCCGTTTCTCACCGTTGTCGGCGGATCGCCCGAACGGCGCACCGCCTCTGATTTCAAAGCCGTCCGGGAATCTACCGGGCCGTCAGCCCGGTTGACGGATGACCGGCCTGCGCGTCGCAGCGACCTCGTCGAGGCGCCTCACCGGAGTGGTATAGGGCGCTCGGATAGCGATCTCCGGGTCGTTCTCGGCTTCTTCCAGGATCGTCTCGATCGCGTCGGCGAATCCGTCCAGGTGCTCCTTTGCCTCGGTTTCGACCGGCTCCACCATCAACGCCTCGTCTACCAGAAGCGGGAAGTAGACCGTCGGCGGATGGAAGCCGAAATCGAGCAGCCGCTTGGCCAGGTCCAGGGTCTTTATCCCCAGGTCCTTCTTCATCGGGGCCCCCGAAAGCACGAACTCGTGCATGCAGTGCCGGTCGAAGGCCACCGGCAGGTAGCGGCCGGCCCGGCCCTCCGCCAGCCGCTGCTTCAGGTAGTTGGCGTTTAGCACCGCGGTCCGGGAAGCCTCTGCGAGGCCATCACCCCCGAGGCTGAGGATGTATGCGTACGAGCGTACGAAAACCCCGAAGTTGCCCTGGAACCCGCGCAGCCTGCCGATCGATTTCGGTCGTTCGAAGTCGAGGTCCCAGGTCACCGCCCCCGGGCCCCCGCTCTGTGATTTCACCACCTGCGGGCTCGGGATGTACGGCTCGACCCGGTCGGACACGGCGATCGGCCCGGCACCTGGGCCGCCGCCGCCATGGGGCTGCGAGAACGACTTGTGAAGGTTCATGTGGACAATGTCGAAGCCCATGTCGCCGGGACGGCACTGGCCCATGATCGCGTTGAGATTGGCCCCGTCGTAATAGAGCAGGCCGCCCGCTTCGTGGACCAGCGAAGCGATCTCCGAGATGTTCCGGTCGAAGACCCCGAGCGTGTTCGGGTTGGTCAGCATCAGGCAGGCCACGTCCTCGTCGACCTTGGCCCGCAGATCGTCCATGTCCACCCCGCCCTGGCCGTCGGTCGCGACCTTGACCACCTCATAGCCGGCCATCGAAACCGAAGCGGGATTGGTCCCGTGTGATGTGTCCGGGGTCAATACCTTGCCCGGGCGCCGGCCCCGGTCGTCGTGGTAGGCCCGAGCCAGCAGAAGGCCGGCCAGCTCTCCCTGGGAGCCGGCCGAGGGCTGAAGGCTCACGTGGGGCAGCCCGCAGATCTCGCCCAGCGACTCCTGGAGCAGATACATCAGCTCCAGTGCCCCCTGGGCGGCCGCCGGGTCGGTCGCCGGGTGGAGCCGGGCGAACCCGGGCAAGGCGGCAACCCTCTCATTCAGACGCGGGTTGTACTTCATGGTGCAGGAGCCGAGCGGGTAGAAACCGGTGTCGAGGTCGAAGTTCCTGCGCGAGAGCCGGTTGTAGTGACGGATGATCTCCGGCTCCGACACCTCGGGCAGCCCGGCCGGCTCTTCGCGCAGCAGGTGGGCCGGTATCAGGTCGGAAAGTGGCCGTTCCTCTACCCCGGCCTCCGGAAGCTGGGCCGACCGACGGCCGGAAACCGACTTCTCGAAGATCGTGATCGCCCGGTCGGCCTGCTGGGGGGTCTGCTCGAGGCTGATCCGCTCGTCCCGGGAAGTATCGGTGGCCGGATTCACGCCGATGCCCCCTCGAGCTTCTCTGCGAGCCACTCGATGTCGCCGGCCGAGCGCTGTTCGGTGATTGCCACGAGGAACGAGTCGGCGAACTCGGGGTAGTCACGGCCCAGTGGATAGACCGGCAGGGGAGGCCCTTTTCCGCTCGGGCAGGCGAGCAGGTCGGCCACCGGGCGCCCGGTCGAGCGAACCGCGAACTCTCGCACCACCGGAGCGTCGTGAAGCGGCTCCAGGCCCGGGATCGCGGTCAGCCGCTCCCGGGCAAAGGCGGTCCGGCGGGCCAGCAGCTCTCCCAGTTCGACGAAGCCCTCCCTCCCCAGCCAGGAGAGGTGAACGACCGCCGCCAGCGCGTTCAGGGCCTGGGCCGTGCATATGTTGCTGGTCGCTTTTTCCCTGCGGATGTGCTGCTCCCGGGTCTGCAGGGTGAGCACGAACCCCCGGCGACCGTCGAGGTCGGTGGTCTCGCCGGCGATCCTTCCCGGCATCCGGCGGATGTACTCCTCCCGGGCACAGAAAAAGCCGAACGAAGGCCCGCCGAAATCAAGCCTGTTTCCGAGCGGCTGCCCCTCGCCGATGACGATGTCGGCACCGCACTCGCCTGGAGGCTTGAGGATCCCCAGGGTCATCGGATCGACCGCGACGACGAGCAGCGCCCCTTTCTTCGCGGCGGACTCGCCCAGGGCAGAGATGTCCTCGACCGAGCCGAGAAAGTTCGGGTTCTGCAGGAAGACGGCCGCGGTGTCGCCGTCGATCGCGGCCTCGAGTTCATCCGCATCGGTCAGGCCGTCCGCCAGCCCCACCTCTGCCAGACGGGCGCCGAAACCTACCGCGTGGGTCGCCAGTGTCTCGCGGCTGTGCGGGTGCAGCCCCTGCGAGGCGACCAGACCGCTGCGTCCGGTCGCCGCCATGGCCAGATAGGCCGCCGAGGCGGCGGCGGAAGGGCCCTCGTACAGACCGGCGTTCGAGACCGGAAGCCCGGTCAGTTCGGACATCGCCGTCTGGAACTCGAACATCACCTGCAGCCCGCCCTGGGAGACCTCGGGCTGGTAAGGCGTATACGGGGTCAGAAACTCGGAGCGCTGGGTGATCGCGTCGACGATCGCCGGTACGTAATGGTCGTACATGCCGGCCCCGAGGAAGCTCGGGGTCGTTTCGGCGTTCTGGTTGGGGCCGGCAAGACTGGCGAGCCTCTCGTACACCTCGGGTTCGCTGAGCCCGTCATCCAGGTCGAGTTCCCGGTCCAGCCTCACTTCCTCGGGAATCTGCGCGAACAGTTCATCGACCGAGTTGACTCCGATCGTCGCCAGCATCTCGGCCCGGTCGGCCGGGGTGGTCGGGGTGTAACCGGCCAACCGCGTTACTCCAGCGAGGCCGAGTAAGTGGCCGAGTCCATCAGGCCGTCGGCCTCGGCCGGATCTGCGAGACGGATCCTGACCAGCCAGCCGGTCCCGTACGGATCGGTGTTGACCGCCTCCGGGGCATCCGACAGATCCGGGTTCACGGCGATCACCTCACCGGAAAGCGGGGCGACCACGTCGGAGACGGCCTTGACCGATTCGACTTCGGCGTAGGGCTCGTCCCTGACCACCGAAGAACCGACTTCGGGGCCTTCGTAGAAAACGACTTCACCGAGGGAATCCTGGGCGTACCAGGTGATCCCCAGGGTGGCCTCGCCGCCTTCGATCCGCGCCCAGTCGTGCTCCGGGTGGTACTTCAGGTCCTCTGGGTAGCTCGGTTCAGACACAGTCACCTCTTCTTCGAATAAAGGGGTTTAGAGCTTACGCGGGCCGGACGACGCTTCCCGCGCACGTCGATCTCGATCTCACTCCCCGCGTCGGCCAGGTCGGATCGGATCAGGGCCATGCCGATCCCGTTCTCCAGTGACGGTGACCAGGTTCCGCTGGTCACCTCCCCGACAGTCTCATCGCCAGAGAGGACCGGATTTCCCCTGCGGGGGATGCCTTCGCCGTCGATCATGAAGGGGACCAGTATCTCGTCGGTGCCGTTGGCCCGGAAGACGGCGACCTTGTCCGAACCGACGAAGCCGGTTTCCTCTCTGCAGGCCCAGCCCAGGCCGGCCGAAATCGGGTCGACGTCTTCGCTGACGTCGTTCCCGTGAAGCGGGAAACAGACCTCGAGCCTCAGGGTGTCGCGAGCCCCGAGTCCGCAGGGAACCACACCGGCATCGACCAGTTCGGCCCAGATCGCCGGGGCAATCTCCGGATCGAGCAGGATCTCCACCCCGTCCTCACCGGTGTAGCCGGTTCCGCAGACCAGCGCCGGCCGGCGGCCCACCTGCTGTGCGATGACCCCCATGCGCGGCGGCAGTTCGATGTGGAGCTGGCTGCCGACGATACGGCGGGCGTTGGGCCCCTGTACGGCCAGCATCGCGTAGCGGAGAGCTGCGTCGCGCACATACACATCGAAGTCCCGGGCCACCTTGCCGAACTGGACCAGGTCCCGCTCATGGTTGCCGGCATTGGTCACGATCAGGTACCTGTCGCTCCCCAGCCGGTAGGTGAACAGGTCGTCGATCACCCCGGCGTCTTCGTTCAGCAGGCAGGAATACTGGGCCCCGCCGATCTCGATCCGGGAAACGTCGTTGGTGATCAGTCGCTGCAGAAAGGCGAGGGCGCCGGGCCCTTCGACCTCGATTTCGCCCATGTGCGAGACATCGAAGATCCCGGCGTGGGTTCGAACGGCGATGTGCTCCTCCTTGATCCCGTCGAACGAGACCGGCATCTGCCAGCCGGAAAACGGGATCAGCTTCGCGCCGGCCTCGACGTGGGACTGGTGAAGCGGACTGTGGCAAATCTCGGTCGGGTCGGTCGGCACCGGGCCAGCTTAAGGCAAGAGCCCCGGCGGCAAACCGCCAGGGCTCTCCTCCCTATTCCCGCCCGTTCAGCCGGACGGCAAAGACTCGCCTTCCGGCTTCGCGCTCAGTCGCGGAGGAAGGGCGGGACCTCGATATCGCTGTCGCCGACCCGGAGGTTGGTCAGATCCGTGTCGTCCGCCGAAACCCGCTTGCGGCTTTCGTAACGCCGGCGAACCCGCTGCGGCGAACGTGCCAGAAGCTCGAACCCCTCGAAGCCGGTGGCGATCACGGTGACCCGTACCTCATCGACGAGTGACTGATCCACGACCGAGCCGAAGATGATGTTGGCGTTGGGGTCGGCCTCTTCCTGAACCAGCTGAGCGGCTTCATTCACCTCAAAGAGGCCCAGCTCCTCTGGACCGGTGATGTTGAGCAGCATCCCGGTGGCGCCCTTGATCGATTCCTCGATCAGCGGAGAAGTAATTGCCGCCTTGGCCGCATCCAGTGCCCGGTTTTCGCCCTGGCCGGCACCCACTCCCATCAGGGCCGAGCCGGCATCGCGCATGATCGTGCGCACATCGGCGAAATCGAGGTTGATCAGCCCCGGGATCGTGATCAGGTCCGTTATGCCCTGAACGCCCTGGCGCAGGATGTCGTCGGCCATCTTGAACGCGTCGAGCACGCTCGTCCGGCGCTCGACCGCGTGGAGCAGCTTCTCATTCGGCACGATGATCAGGGTGTCGACGTGATTTCTCAGCTTCTCGATGCCTTCCATCGCCTGCTGCATCCGCTTCTTGCCCTCGAATTCGAACGGCTTGGTGACCGCGCCGACCGTCAGCGCACCGATCTCTTCCTTGGCGATCTCGGCGATGACCGGGGCCGAACCGGTACCGGTCCCTCCGCCCTCGCCGGCGGTGACAAAGACCATGTCGGCACCTTTGAGCGCCTCCTTGATCTCGTCCCTGGTCTCGGCCGCGGCACCCGCCCCGACCTCGGGCCGCCCGCCGGCGCCGAGGCCGCGGGTCAGCTCCTGCCCGATTGAGATCTTGATGTCAGCGTCGCAGGCCTGAAGCGCCTGGGCGTCAGTGTTGACCGCAATGAACTCGACCCCACGCACGCCTGCATCGACCATCCGACTGACTGCGTTGGTTCCGCCGCCGCCGCATCCGACGACCTTGATTACCGCTAGGTATGTGCTTTCCATTCTCCCGATCCGAAATCTTGGTTTGAGTTGAGCCTGGTTTCCTGAAGTGAAGCCTTGCTTTGACTGAAACCGGAACGCATCTCTAGAGTTTGAGTTGAAGCCTCTCGAGCTGAGCCTGCAGCGCCGCTTCAGGGTTGACGGGGCCGCCCGGTTCTCGGAGATTGCGCTCAAGGTAGGGCATAAACGCCGATCTGTCAACGTGTCGCAGGGCATCGTGCACGGCCAACCTTCAACTCTTACTTTACTGTTTGATAACCCTCAAGCTTTGCTTCACGGTTACCCAGAGGTCCACCGCCCCTGTGCCGGGAGGACCCGGATGGGCAGGCTCGGAGCCAATTCCGGAGGCCCCCGCCGGCCGGCCGGCCAACGACCAGGGCAGTATCGTTCCGGCCCGGCGACTAACCTTCCGTGGTGGCCTCGACCCCTCCCACGGCCGGTCGCCGCGGCACGGTCAGATCTACATAACCCGCCCCGGAGAGTTCCGGGTCGGCGATCACCGAAGCTGCGGCACGCCATTTCTCGTCGATCGCGGACGCATCGCCGAACCGCAGCCGCAGCCCGTTGGACAGGGTCACCTCTACCCCGTTCCCGCCAGAGTCGCTGCTCTTTACGAACGACTTGATCTCGGCCGGAGCCGCCCCGAGGACGACCGCCTGGGACAGCGCCGTCCCGTCCAGACGCCCGCCTTCGGGCGGCTCCCCGTTCTTGATCGTGGGGAGCCCTCCGTCCGCCTGGTCGGCCGACCCGAGAACGGTTCCGTCGGTGGCGATCAGAAGGGCCTCGGATCCCGAGCCGAACACCGATCCGTCCTCGCGCAGTTTGACGGTTACGATCGCCCGGTTCGGGATGTCCGCATCGATCGTCGCCGACTCGACCCGCGGGAAGCGGCCGAGGTCATCCTCGAGGTCGCTCTGCTCGAGGTGAAGGGTGGTCATGTCGTCGGCCGCCAGCCGTATGGTCTTCACGATCTCCTCCCTCTGGCCGGTCTCGTCGGCCAGGCCCCGGATCTCGAGCTCCCGGATCTCGAACAGCGAGGAATCCCGCAACCAGAACTGGTACCCGGCGGCCAGCGCTACGACCAGCGCCAGGAAGGCTACGCCGCCGAGTTGGATGCGCCGTCTTCGCCGGTCCCGCTTCCTGACCAGTTCGGCCGTCTTTCCGAGTGAGCTATCCCTGGCCACTTCCGGGCTCCTCCGGTTGCACCAGCCGGTCCGAGATCTTCGTTACGTCTCCGGCCCCGACCGTGACCAGAATCCTGTCGCTGCCCAGCCTGCTGAGCGCGACCCGCTCGGCCGAGTCGGCATCGGGGGCCCACCAGATCGCCCTTCCGTCGGAGCGGTCGGCAACCGCCCGCACCACATCCATGCCGCTCACCCCTTCAAACCGGCCGACCGGTTGCTCGCGGGCCGGGTAGACGTCGAGCACGATGATCTCGTCGGCCGTCGCCAGCGCCTCCCCGAAGGCCTGGCTGAAGACCTTGGTCCGCGAATACAGGTGGGGCTGGAACACGGCGATCAGGCGCTCCGGGCCGAGACCGCGGAGGGCCGAGAGGGCCGCCGCCACTTCGGTCGGGTGGTGGGCGTAGTCGTCATAGATCCGGGCTCCCTCGCGCTCCCCCTTGAACTCCAGCCGGCGCCTGACCCCGGGGAACGATTCCAGCGCACGGCTCACGCCGGCTTCGGGCTCGCCGGTGAGCTCCAGGGCCGCGATGGCCGCCCTCGCATCGAGCAGGTTGTGCTCACCCGGGACCAGGAGCCCGAGTTCGGCCGGGCCGGGCCGGGATCGGTCGTAGCCGGCCAGATCGCGCCCGGCCAGGGCCTCGGCGAGGTCCGCATCGTCCGCCGGGTAGACGGCACCCGAGGCCTTCGAGGCGAATTCCGTGAATGCGGCCCTCAGCTCGGCCAGCCCGCTCCAGCGCGAGTGGTGATCCATCTCGATGTTGGTCACCACGGCGATCTCGGGGTCGAGCACCAGAAAACTGCCGTCGGACTCGTCGGCTTCGACGATCGCCCACTCGCCCTCTCCCCATCCACTGTTGGCCGCGGCCCCGTCGGGTCCCACCCCGGGCAGTTCTCCACCGACGAAGAAGGCCGGATCCCGCCCGAGCTCGCGCATCGCCCAGATCAGCATGCCGGTCGTGGTGGTCTTGCCGTGGGTGCCGGCGACCGCGATCGTTCGCTTGGCCGCGCAGAGCTCAGCCAGCAGGTCGGACCGGTGGAGCACTCGTCGGCCGGTCCGGCGGGCCAGCGCCAGCTCGGGATTGTCGTCGCCGATCGCGGTCGAGATAACCACCTCTGCCCGGTCGGGGAGGTTGGCCTCATCGTGCCCGAGGGCGGGCTCGATCCCGGCCGCCACGAGACGCTCGAGGTAGGTCGAATCGGACCGGTCGCTGCCACTCACCGCGGCGCCCAGCTGGTGGCAGACCAGCGCCAGCCCGCTCATCCCGGCGCCGCCGATGCCGATGAAATGAAGCCGGCGTTCCGGCCAAGCGGGTTCGGTCATCGCTCAACTCCCGCCGCACCCAGAACTTCGTCCGCCACCGAAGCCGCCGCCTCGGGACGGGCCAGCG
>JBGUDX010000024.1:0-2883 GCA_041821645.1 Acidobacteriota bacterium | reverse complement strand
CCGGTCGCCGAACAGCGCCGCCACTGCGGTTGCGGCCGCATCGGCGGTCAGATCCCCGTCGGCGATGATTTCGGCAGCGCCCGCATCGCTCAGCCACCTCGCGTTCGCGGTCTGGTGGTCGCCGGTGGCGTAGGGGTAGGGCACCAGCACCGAAGGGCGCCCGCGGGCGGTCAGCTCGAACACCGACCCCCCGGAGCGGGCCAGGACCAGATCGCAGGCAGCCAGGCCGTCGCCCATGTCCGGCTCGTACTCGAGCAAGGTGTAGCCGGCACCGTTGCCTGCTTCATCCAGGCGGGACCTGATCTCCCCGTAGTCGCGGCTGCCGGATACGTGTACGACCTCGAAGTCACGGCCCGGGCGTTCCGCGAAAGCCTCGATCGCGGCCAGGTTGATCGTCCTGGCGCCGAGGCTGCCACCCATCACCAGCAGGCAACTCCGGTCCGGCTCGATCCCGAACCGCTCCCGCGCCCGGGAGCGGTCGGCATCAAAAACTGCCCGGCCGACAGGTCGGTCGGTCACCAGGTAGCGGTCATCTTCGAGGCCCTCGATCCCGAACGCCAGACAGACCCGGTCGGCCCTGCGGGCCAGCAGCCGGTTGGCCAGGCCGAGGTGCCGGTCGGCCTCGGTCAGGACCAGGGGGATGCCCAGGGTCCGGGCCGCAAGCCCGCCCGGCCCGGCGACGAAGCCGCCGCCGCCCATGACTACGTCGGCCCGACGGTGGCGCAGGAACTTCCGTGCCCGTGGAAGTGCGGCGGCGGCCAACCCGATCGCCCGGGCGGCCCTGACCGGGTTGTGACGGTCGATCCCGGAGAGATCGAGCAGGTCGATCCCGTAACCGGCCGCCGGGACGAGCTCGGCTTCGAGCCGGCCCCTGGCGCCGAGGAATGAAACCTGCGCTCCTCTATCTCGAAGCTCGTCGGCTACGGCCAGGGCCGGCACTACGTGCCCTGCCGTTCCGCCCGCCGCTATGACGACTCTGGGCACCGGTACCCGTCTTTCGCTGTTGTGATCTTTGCCCACGGCCTTCAATCAGGCGCAGTTTCGCAGCCCTCCCCTTGCCGGGGGAAGGCCGTGGGACCCGTGCCGTGGCCGCCCGGCCCCCGCGGGCGACATTCAGGATCAGGCCGATCGCGATCAAGCTGACGATCAGGCTGTTGTTTCCATACGAGATCAGCGGCAGGGGTACCCCGGTCAGCGGTGCCATCCCCATTACCGCGTAAAGATTGAGGCTGGCCTGGATCAGGATCAGGCCGGTCAGGCCCGAGGCCAGGATGCGGCCGTAGTCGTCGCTCGCAGAGCGGGCGATGCGAAACCCGGCGTATCCGAGCAGGCCGTAAACCGCAAGCAGGACCACGAACCCGAGAAATCCGAACTCTTCGCCCAGGACCGCGGAAATCATGTCGGTATGGGCCTCCGGCAGGTAGAACGCCTTCTGCACGCCGTTGCCGATCCCGACCCCGTCCAGCCCTCCTGACCCGATCGCGATCTTGGCCTGTAGCACCTGAAATCCGCTGCCGGTGACGTCCTGCTCCGGGTTCAGGAAGTTGAGCAGCCGGTCGCGACGGTAGGGCGCCACCACCGCCATCAGTACTCCCAGGCTGACCATTCCCCCGCCGAGCAGGGCGAGATCGCGGATCCGGGCGCCGGCGGCGAACAGTGTGATCCCGACCGCGAACACCGCGACCATCGCCGTGCCCATGTCGGGCTGAAGCATGACCAGCATGCATGCCGCCGCCGTCATCAGCAGGTACGGGGTCATCTCACCCAGCGAGCGCAGGCGGTCCGGGCGGTCGGCGAGAAGGTGTGCCCCGTAGAGCACCAGAGCCAGCTTGAGGAACTCGGCCGGCTGAATCTGAATCGGCCCCGCGACGAACCAGCCCCGGGTTCCGTTGACCGCCGTGCCCAGGACCAGGACCGCAGCGAGAGCGCCGAGCGCGGCCAGCATCAGCATCGGAGTGGCGCTCCGGACCGTATCGAGCCGGCGCTTCATCATCAGGCGCATCACGAACAGTCCTATCGCCCCGACAATCACGGTGCGCTGCAGGAAATAGGCGCTGTCCGACAGTCCGCCGTTACTGAGGATCCGGGTGGTCGAGCTGGCCGAAAACACCATCACGGCCCCCATCGCCAGCAGGATCAGGGTGGCGGTGAGCAGCAGGTTGTACTCGACAGAGGTCTGCTCCTCGCGCTTTTCCTTCTTCCGGAGCCTGAACAGCCCCCGGCCGGTTTCCGCCTTTCGGCCCGCCTTGCTGCCGCGACCGGCGACGGAGTCACCTTTACGGCGGTTCGACCCTGATTGCCTACTCGCCACGGAGAGCCTCGACCAAATCGCTGAACCGCTCGCCTCTTGCTTCGTAGTCGGAGAACTGATCGAAGCTGGCACAGGCCGGCGAGAGCAGCACCGTCTCTCCCGCTCCGGCCGATTCGGCGGCCTCGGAGATCGCCGTCTCGAGGTCACCCGACCGTCGCAGGTCAAGTCCGCCCAGCGGAGCGAGGGTGCCGGCCAGTTCGTCCATCGTCTCGCCGATCAGGTAGACGGCCGCGCAGCGCTCCGCAATGACCGGCAGCAGATCGTCGAACGGCTCACCCTTGCCGCTACCTCCGAGGATGAGATGAACCCCGCCCTCGAATGACCTCAGGCCGGTGACCGCAGCCTCGACGTTGGTCGCCTTGGAGTCATTGATGAACGTCGTACCGCCGATCTCGGCGACCGGTTCGAGCCGGTGCGCCAGGCCGGTGAAGCTCTTGAGGCCGTCCGCGACCGCCCTGCGCGGTAGTCCCATGCTGATTGCCGCTGCCGCTGCCGCGTAGGTGTGGTGCCGCGATAGGATTATTTCGTATCGTACAGCCGTGGAATCTGAGTTTGTGACGCAGTATCGCATG
>JBGUDX010000023.1:0-12460 GCA_041821645.1 Acidobacteriota bacterium | reverse complement strand
GATACGTCTGGTGGACGGAGAGCAAGATCGAGCGCATCGACTCGACCGAACTTGTCAGTCTCGCCACCATCGCTTCAGGATCCGGAGAACCCGTCAACTTCCTCGTTATCGCCACCGACGACCGGTCGAGTTCGGCGGTCGGGGGTTCGTCGTCCGCGACCGCGGCCGGGTCCGAGAGTCCGTAGGGCAGCGATCCGGTGTCGTGGTACTCGTGGCGGATCGAGTTGATCACCGCGCCGGCCAGCATGGTCAGGGCGACCAGGTAAAACCAGAACAGGGCGATCAGGATGAAGCCGATGGTCGTCCCGAACCGGGAAAGGGCCGAGACGTTCGAGAGGTAGAGAGGAAACAGCCAGTTGGCGAAGCCTGCCACGAAAGTCGTGAACAGCGCGCCCGGCCAGACCGCCCGCCACGGCATGTGACCCTTCGGGACCGCCCAGTAAATCACCGATCCGACCATGAAATTCAGGGTCAGCGTGACCAGGATCAGAATCATGCTGTCCAGCGACTGGATTTCGTTGAGGCCGAACGGCAGCCGCTCGGCCGAGCGGATCAGGGCGCCCTCGAGCGCCGGCAGCACAATGCTGCCGAGCAGGAACAGGGCGACCACCAGCAACATGGTCAGCGAAAAACGCTTCTGCTCCCACCAGCCCCGGCACTGGACGTGGTAGATCCGGCAGAAGGCGGTGTCCATCGAGCCCCAGAACGAGGCGCCGATCCAGATCGAGCCGGCCACCGCGGCGACACCGATGGTCGCCGAGTTGTTCCGGATGCCCCGGAGGGTGTCGTTGAGGGTGTCCTGTTCGGCGTCGGGAAAGAGGCGCTGCAGGTCGGCGACAATGCCGCTCTCTATCCCCTCGATCCGGAGGACCTGGCTAAATATGAACAGGACCAGGAAGGCGAACGGGAAAATCGAGAGCATCAGGTTGTAGGCGACCATCCCCGAAAGCCCGGTGACGTTCTCTCGATAGGCCCGGACCCAGAGCGCCTGTAACCAGTGGAAATGCTTCCAGGGCGTTACCGGCTCATCCGCCGGCGCCGACAGGGCCGGATCGCCCTCCTGATCGCGGTCGGCGCAACTCAAGGGCTTGGTCGGCGTTTGTATATGCAGAGCACGGTCGATCTTGACTTTACTAAGTGAAGCGGCTAGTATCCGAACACTCGTTTGACCAATTGCCAGTAGCAGAGATCTCTGCCGCTTCGATACAGGGGCGTGGTGCGGATCTTGACGAGTGATCCGCTTTTGTGCTTGATCGCCGGCCCGCCGGGGATCTGCAGAGAGACCGCAGTGACCGAAAAACCAGATAGGGACAAATGCTTGTTGCAGAGCTTCAGGAACTTGAAGAAGTAAAGACACTCGTCAACCGCGGCCAGCAGCTCGGTGTGCTCACCTTCGGTGACATCGCCACCGCCGTCGCCGAAGTAGATCTCGACGAATCCGATGTCGAGGACCTCTATGGCCACATCGAGAAGCAGGGCATCGAGCTGGTCGAGGACGTCGATCCGGCGCAGAAGGCGACCGCGGAGGTCGAGCGTTCGGACGGCCGGCGCCGCCGCCGGAAGAAGGAGGCGCTCGACCTCAAGCCGGACATGACCACCGACTCGCTGCAGCTCTTTCTCAAGGACATCGGCAAGGTCCGGCTGCTCACCGCCCAGGAAGAGGTCGATCTGGCCAAGCGGATCGAGCGTGGCGATCTCGACGCCAAGCAGAAGATGGTCGAGTCCAACCTGCGGCTGGTCGTCTCGATCGCCAAGAACTACCGCAATCAGGGCCTGCCCTTCCTCGACTTGATCCAGGAAGGCACGCTCGGCCTGGTTCGGGCGGCCGAGAAGTTCGACTACCGCAAGGGCTTCAAATTCTCGACTTACGCGACCTGGTGGATCCGCCAGGCGATCGCACGCGCTCTGGCGGATAAGGCCCGGACCATCCGGATCCCGGTTCACGTGGTCGAAAAGCTGAACAAGATCGGCCGTGCCGAACGCAAGCTGGTGACCGAGCTCGGTCGCGAGCCGACGCCGGAGGAGATCGCCGAAGTCACCGGGATCGACCCGGAAGAGGTCGACTCGATCAAGCGGTCGGCCCAGTCGCCGGTCTCGCTCGAGAAGCCGGTCGGCGACGAGGAGGAATCGGAGTTCGGCCAGTTCATCGCTGACGAGAAGGCGGAGTCACCGTTCGACCGGGCCGCCGACCTGCTGACCAAGGAGGCGCTGAAGGAATCGCTGGAGAACCTCTCCTACCGCGAACGCAGGGTGCTCGAGTTGCGCTACGGGCTCGGCGGCGAGCATCCGCGGACCCTGGATGAGGTCGGACGGACCTTCAACGTCACGCGCGAGCGGATCCGTCAGATCGAGAATCAGTCGCTGAAGAAGCTGCAGAGCCTGAACGAGGCCCAGAAGCTGCGCGAAGCGACCTGAGCCGAAAGAGTCTGAGCAGGCGAGAGGCCGGCCCGGTGGGTCGGCCTTTTTGCTTTCTTTGACGGATCCGTGACCGGATTGCGACCGTCGGGCGGCCATTTGTGAGCGACGGCCGCCTAGTTTCGCGGCATGATCGTGAGCGTTCACCAGGTCTCGCCGCGGGACGGTCCGCCGGACGTCCGGCCGGCTGGTGCGCGCGAAATCCGGGAGGGGATCCGTTGACCGCGACTGGTGCGGTGGTGCTCGGATTGACGCTGGTCGCGGTAACGGTGACCGACCTGCGCCGGAGGGTCATCCCCAACCGGATCGTCCTCGGTGCCGGGCTGTTCGGGCTGGCGCTCGCTCTGGTCGAGGGTCCGCGCCCGCTCGCCGCCGCCACGGCCTCGGCTGTCCTGGTCTCGGCTCCATTACTCGTCGCCGCCCTGATCCGGCCCGAGGGGATGGGCATGGGGGACGTGAAACTGGTCGCCCTGATCGGCCTGTTCATGGGGTGGCAGGCCTGGCCCGCCGTCCTGATCGGGCTGGGGCTGGGCGGGCTTGCCGGAGCCCTCTACTCGCTCGGGACCCGCCGGCCGCCGTCGCAGACGGTGTTGCCGCTCGCCCCCTTTCTGGCCCTCGGGACGGTTCCCGCGATGCTCAGTTCGGTCCAACTGCTTCAGTAAGTGAAGCCATGTGCCTATACTTGTTGAAGTAGCTGGATCAGCACCCGTTTCGTGCCGACCGCGAGGCGGACTGGGTTTCGGCTACCCCGACTATGAGCGCAATCGACAACGAGCAATGCCCCGTCTGCCGCACCGCCGACGTGATCTCGGGCAAGTGGACGCTGCTGGTGATCCGTGATCTGGCCGGCGAAAGCCGCCGGTTCTGTGAGCTCGAGCGCTCGCTGGAAGGGATCAGCCCCCGCACTCTCTCACTGCGGCTGCGCACCCTCGAGGAAGCGGGCATCGTCGAGCGGCAGACCTTTCCCGAGGTTCCGCCCCGGGTCACCTACGCCCTGACCGAAAAGGGCGAGGACCTGGTCCCCTTGATCGATGACATGCGCAAGTACGGCACCCGCTGGCTCGATGCCCAGCCGGCCGCGGTCTAGCTGCAGGCAAATCTGAATTGACCGACCTCCGGGGGAGGAATCCGGCCTGGGGCGGGGAACTCAGGGATCATGCACGATCCCGTACTTGATGAAGCTCTGAAGCGGCTCGCAGCCGAAGCGTCAACCCGGTTCACCTCGCTGGTGGCGACCGGTGACGAAATTCCGTTCGACGTGGCCGAGAACAATGGGGAGAGCTCCCACTTTTACCGCTACGTGCCATTGACCTCGCGCTACATCGGCGCCCACCTGGACGAACTGAAGTCGCTGCCCTCGTACGGCCCGGCCAGGGGCGCGGTCGCCTCGTCCGGTGTCGCCGCGCCCTATCTCGAGGCGCGCGGCCTGCCGGTTCCCTCCGAACCCGACCACCGGGCCGAGCAGATGCTCGCCGTTTTCATTGCCGGGCTGTGGGAGGGCACGACCGAATTCTCGCTCGACATCAGCCGGGTCGAGGCGGCCCTGGACTCGCTAGAAGTAGAGGCCCGGGACATCCGCGAGGCAGACGTGCTGCTCACCCCGCTGATCGGATTCGAGATGACTCCGACCGAGATCGAACTCGCCGGTGGGGTGAAGGTCGTCAAGGCCGAATCGGTGAACGCTCCGCTCGAGGCGACCTCCAGCGAAGGAACCGACCGCAGCGCCTGGCAGCCGGCCTATCTGGTCACGGTACCCCTCTCCGACTCCGAGGACGGGCCCCGGCTTGCGGCGGAACGCCTGCGCGGGGTGGTGCGCGCGCTCCGCATGTTCAAGGAAGGCAGCGTGGGGATCGGGCCGTTCGCGTTCGCTCCTATCGGTGACGGAGCCTGGCGGAAGATCGAGACCGGTGCGGCTCCGCCCCGGCCGGGCAGCTATTTCCTGACCGAGTCGGAGGTCCCCGGCCTGGACGAACTGGTCCAGCGGCTGATCGAACACCCGGCCGACTCGGACAAGATCGCTTTCGCCCAGAAGAGGTTCCAGCTCGGTTGCGAGCGCAACATGCCGATTGATGCCCTGAGTGATCACCTGCTGGCGATCAGGTCGGCTCTCGGTGGGGAAGGTGTGATCGATGCCCCGCTGGCCGCCCGTGCCGCCGCGCTGATCACCGGCGACGCCGATGACGCCCGGGCCCGGACCCGGGTCGAACTCGCGCTCGATCTCGAGCAGTCGTTGATCAACAACGAAGACCCGATGACGGTCGGCGGCGAGTCGGCCACGTACCTGGCGGCCTGGATCGAGGACTCGACCCGCAAAATCCTGCGGGAGGCCGTGCTCGGCAACTACGGCGCGAACCTCAACGTGGCGGCCGAAGAGACTCTGCTCACGTCCGGCCTGCAGGCCGGTGAAGGCAGCGTCGCACAGATCGGTTCGACCTCCGAATGGGAGGCCGTCGCCGATCACGAAACACTTCCCGACCCCGAGGATGAACGCGAGCAGGCACTGATCGCCGAAGCCGGGGGTGTGCCTGGGGAGGATGCCGAGATCCATCTGTTCCGGCCGCGCACCCCGGACAAGAGCGGAACTCGGGGCAAAGGCTCATCCGATCCGGGTCCGGCCAGGGATTCCGGTCCGGAAGTGGAGGCAGGGCCCGATCCCCTGTTCGGAACGGTGCCTGAGTTCGAACCGAGCCCGACTCCCGAGGCGCGACTCGAGCCGATGCCCGAGATCGAGGCCGCCCTGGGAATCGATTCGTCCGCAGCCGTCGATCACCTGCGCGGGGTCGCGACCCCGGCCGGGTCGGGTCAAGCCCCGGCGCGAAGCGCTTCGGCCGGCCCGGAGGCGCACGGTGCCGCACGCCTGCTCGAGCCGGTGCCCGAATCCGGCGAGATCAAGGTGACGGCCAAGACCGAGATCGGGTCGAGCCTGCGCGAGGACTGGCTCAGTCAGGAACGTCCCGGGGCGACGCTGGAGTGGCCTTCGCATGAGACCGACGGACTTGACGACGCGAGGAAGCATTCGCGCGAACGCAGTCCCAACAGGGACTTCTTCCCGGCGCCGGAAACGACCGAGTGGTCAGTGACCGAGCTGGAGTACCACCGCAAGCGCCGCGCCTGAACCGGTCCCCTCGCCGGACCGGTCAGCCCTCCGCCAGTTCCTTTCGCCCTTCCTCGGTGCTGAACAGATAACGGTTTATCTCCGCCAGGCCGTCGATGTCGTGAACGTCGGTGTCGAGGTAGGGGATCCGGATGACCGGTTCGTCATCGAGGCTGCCGGTCAGCCGGTCGATGTTGGCCGCATCGCGCTTGGCCAGAGCGTCGTACTCGATCAGGTTGCGGGCGACCCGCCCGGCCAGGTCGTGGTCATCGATCTCTGAATCGATCCGCGCGGTCAGATCCCTGAGCTTCGGCACTCTGGTGCCCAGGCGGTAGCGCACCCGGTTGACCACGACGCCGGCGAAGTTCATCTCGTTCTCAACCAGCTTGGAGTGGAAGAAGACGGCCTCGTTCACCGGTTCCCCCTGTGGCCCGCAGACCACGACAAAGCAGGTCTTATCGTCGCCGAGCAGCGAGTTGACCCGGTGCGCGCGGTCCTGAAAACCATCGATCATGCCGCTGAACGCGTTGAAGAACTCGGACAGGTCGGCGAACAGGTCAAAGCCGACGATGCGCTTCAGAATCGAGAGCACCACTCCGGTGCCACGTCCGGCCACCCGGGCGGCGAAGCCGGTCGGCCTGATGAATACCTGGAGCGAACGGCCTTCGATGAACTGGGTCAGCCTTCTCGGCGCGTCGAGGAAGTCGAGAGCGTTCCGGCTCGGAGGCGTGTCGAGCACGAGCAGGTCGAACCGTCCCTCGGAGTGGAGCTCGAACAGTTTCTCCATCGCCATGTATTCCTGAGATCCCGCCAGGGCGCTGGAAATCTGCTGGTAGATCTGGTTGTCCAGTACGCGGTCCCGGGCCTCGGCGTCTTCGGCGTGACGGGCGACCAGTGCGTCAAACGTCTCCTTGGCATCGAGCATCATCGCCCACAACTCGCCGTCGCCGTTGATCCGGTGCTCGGCCAGCAGCTCCGGGTCGACCCGGGTCGCCTCGTTTCCGAGCTCCTCGAGGCCCAGCGAGTCGGCCAGCCGTTTGGCCGGATCGATCGTCAACACGCAGACCTTGAGCCCGCGGGAGGCCATGCCGAGCGCGATCGCAGCCGAAGCGGTCGTCTTTCCGACGCCACCCGAACCGGCGCAGATGCAGATGTCGCGCCCGTCGAGAATCTGCTCGATCGACGGCATCAGGCTGCCCCGCCATGCCGGGCAATCGCGCCGGCGCCCCGGATCGTTCCCGTCCCGACCATCAATCGATCTCCTCGGCGAGTTGCCGGGCGGCATGGAGGTCGATCTCGGGCCGGAATATGAACGGCAGGGTCGAGACCGGGGTCGTGACCATGTCCTCGAGCCGTTCCAGCTGTTCGGTCTGGGCGGCGACCCGCCGCGACTGGGACAGTGCCGCTTTCCCGCCCGCCCGGACTTCGGGATCCTTGCTCCGCTTCAGTCGCTTGATCGCCTTTCGGTCCCGGGACGGGAAACGGTCGGGGTAGAGCGCGTTCATGATCACCTGATCCACCGCCATGCCGATGTCGCCTGTCAGCTCGTCTTCCAGCCGGGCGGTCTCGTTGACCGGCATCTCCTCGGGCAGTGAGACGATCACCGAGCCGGTGTGTTCGCTGTCGGTCAGCATTGCCTCGAGCCGCCTGGCCTGGGTGTGAACCGGGCCGACCTTGGCGATGTTGCCGAAGGTACGGGGCGTCTGAAGGAAGCTGATCCCGTGCCCGGTGGCCGGTGCGTCGACGATCACCAGATCGTACTTACGCCCGTGCTTGATCTTTCGCTCCAGCTGGGTGAGTTCCCAGATCTTGCCGATCGTGACCAGCTCGTTCAGGCCGGGTGTGGCCGCTGCCAGATAGGTGAACATCCGGCTTCGGAACAGCAGGTCCCGCATGGCCCGGACCTTCAGCTGGAGCAGCACGTACTCCCTCATCGCGTCATCGGGGTCGATCGAGATCGACCAGAGGTCGTTGGCCAGTTCGACCTCTTTGAACCCGACTGCTGCCTGGTGAAAGATCTTCGAGGCGTTTTCGGTCGATGCCACCTCGCACACGATTGTGCGCCTGCCTTCGAGTGCAGCCCTGATTCCGAGCGCGATCGCGACCGTCGATTTGCCGACGCCACCCTTGCCGGTGACGAACAGCAGCCGCTTTTGAAGATAGTCGGGGATACCCCAATTCAATCGGAAATCGAGCCTTGGCAGGAAAACGGCTGATTCATGCGAATAACGGGCCAAATGCGAATCTTGAGCCGCAGGAAAGAAGCCCGCGTTAAGCACGCCACCGACCATGAGGCCGTCGAACCGGAGGAACCGGCGAAGGCGACCGAGGCCGTCGGTGAAACCGGCGCTGCCGCGAGTGAGGTCCCGGCTCCGGAATCGAGCGGAAGCCAGAGTACGGAAACGGGCGAAAACCGGGAAGTAGAGTCAGGCGAAAGCCGGGGCACGGACTCGGACGAGAGTCAGGACACGGACGCCGACGAGAGCCAGGCCGGCGGAACGACCGCAGTCGTAGTCGCCGAACCGGCCGCTCCGGTCGAGGAGGAGCTTGCCAAGGTCGAGGAAGAGGCGGCAGCCGAACAGACCGAGATCCGGATGAAGGCGGCCGACCTGCTCGGCCCGGATCGACGCGACTTCAGCCAGACGGCTGAACAGGAGCCCGAGGCACCGACCGATCTCGCCGATGTGATCAGCTTCGCCAACCAGAAGGGGGGCGTTGCCAAGACGACTTCGACCCTGAACCTGGCGGTCGCCCTATCGGAGTTGGGGAACCGCGTGCTCTGCATCGATCTCGATCCACAGGGCAACCTGACCATGAGTCAGGGCATCGACCCGGACAACGTCGAACTCAGCATGTACAACGTCCTGGTCGAGGACCTGCCGATATCCGAGGTCATCGCCCACCGGGAGATTGACATCGCGGTGGCCTCGCTCGATCTGGCGGGGGCCGAAATCGCGATGAGCACGAAGATCGGCCGCGAGCGTTCGCTGGAGAAAGCGCTCAAGGAAGTCCAGTCCGATTACGACTACGTCTGCATCGATACGCCTCCCAGCCTCGGCCTGCTGACGATCAACGCCCTGACCGCTTCGAACAAGGTGATAATCCCGGTTCAGTGCGAGTACCTCTCGATGCGGGGACTGGTTCAGCTGCAGAACACGCTCAAGATGATTCAGGAAAACCTCAATCCCGACGTGCGGATCGAGGGTATCCTCCCGACCATGTTCGATTCGCGCACCCTGCACGCGCGCGAAGCCGTCTCGATTCTCGAGGAGAACTTCGGCGACCTCGTATTCAAGTCACGGATACGCAAGGCGGTCAAGTTCGCAGAGGCGCCGGTGCGAGGCGCTAGTGTCCTGAAGTACGATCCCGAGAGTCGTGCAGCTTCGTACTATCGAAACCTGGCCGAGGAGGTTCTGAGTGATGGCTCGTCGTAAGCGAGCGAGTATGCGTGAGGGTCCGCTTGCGGACCTGTTTCGCTCGACCTCCGATGAGCCGACTCAGGAACCGCCGGAGTTCGAACCTCAGCAGGAAGACGATATCTCCGGCCCCCAGGGTGACCCGGTGGAGCCGGTCGCCGAGACGCACGAGGCAGAGGACGCAGGCCGGGAAGAGGCACCGGACGAGAGCCCATCCGCGCCCCAGGCAGCCCCGGACCGATCGTCCGCCGGCCGCTACGGTCGTCAGGACCCGATCGAGAGTGCCAGGTCGCGCTCGGCCGACCGGCCGGTCGGCAGGCCCGAAACCAATCCGGTGACCGACACGCGTGCAGGTGACGCGCCCGACGCCGACGCAACCGACCCGCAGGACCGGCTGAAGCGCATCTTCTCCGAGAAACCGCAGATGCCGGGAGAGGACGGACCGCGGTACGGACGCGGCGAGCAGTCGTCAGCAGCCGGGGCCGGTGTCCCGCACAGCCCGGTCCTCCGGGTGGTCGGCGTCGGCGGAGGCGGCGTCAACGCGATAAACCGCATGATCGAGGCCCAGATCCCGGGGGTCGAGTTCATGGCGGTGAACACGGATCTCCAATCACTCCAGCTCTGCGAGTCGGACCTGACCGTTCACATCGGTGGCGAGGAGACCCGCGGTCTCGGCGCCGGGTCCGATCCCTCGCTCGGATTCCGCGCCGCGTTCGAAGAACAGGACCGGATCAAGCGGCTGCTCAAGGGCTCAGACATGGTCTTCATCGCCGCCGGGGCCGGCGGCGGTACCGGCACCGGCGCGGCACCGGTTATCGCCAGGCTGGCCCGGGACATCGGCGCGCTGACGGTCGGGATCGTCACCAAGCCGTTCTCGTTCGAGGGCAGCAGGCGGGCCAAACAGGCCGAGCAGGGGATCGAAGCCCTGGCGGGTGAGGTCGACACTCTGATCGTCATCCCCAACGACCGCCTGCTCAACGTGCTCGACCAGTCGACGCCGATGGTCGATGCCTTCCAGGTCGCCGACGACGTTCTGCGCCAGGGCGTGCAGGGGATCTCCGACCTTGTGACCCTGCCTTCGGTGATCAACCTCGACTTCGCGGACGTGCGCTCGATAATGTCCGACGCCGGTCGCGCACTGCTTGGAATCGGCATGGGCACCGGCCCCGACCGCGCGATGATCGCGGCCGAAGGCGCGATTTCCTCTCCGCTGCTCGAAACCCCGATGGACGGGGCCCGGGCGATCCTGCTTTCGGTCACCGGGGGCAGCGATCTCTCACTGATCGAGGTCTCGGAAGCGGCCAAGGCGGTCGGCGAGGCCGCACATCCCGACGCGAACATCATCTTCGGGGCCAATGTGGACGAGGATCTCGACGACCAGATCTGGATCACCGTGGTTGCCACCCGGATCGACAGCAAATCGGGTTCCGGGAGGCGGGAGAAGGCTTCGGCGCGGGCCGAGGGCGACAGCTCCGGAGAGCGTGACCGCCCCCGGCGACGGAGTGACAGCTCGCTGCCCTCGGTCGGCGGTAGTGACATTCCCGAATTTCTCTCCTGAGCCGTGAGCTCGCGGGGGGTGGTCGCCGCCGGGCACCCCTTGACCGCGGAGGCGGGGGCTTCGGTGCTTCGCGAGGGCGGCAACGCGGTTGATGCCGCGGTGGCTGCTGCGGTGGCCTCGTTCCCGGTCGAGTTCGCGCTGACCGGGCTCGGTGCCGGGGGCTTCATGATCGTCAAGGGACCGGGCAGCAGCGCGGTGGTGATCGATTTCTTCGTCGCGGTTCCCGGGAGGGGAGGGCACGAGCTCGGCGAGGAGCTGGTCCCGGTCCCGGTCCACTTCGACGCCAGCACGACCCAGATCTTCAACGCCGGGGCGGCCTCGTGCGGAGTCCCGGGAACTGCGGCCGGCCTGGAGATGGCCCTGGACCGTTTCGGCTCGGTGCCGATGGCGGAGCTGGTCGGATCGGGCGTCAGGCTCGCCCGTGAGGGGGCGCCACTGAACAGCCAGCAGGCCTACGTTCTGCGGATTCTTGAGCCGATCTACACCGCCACCGCCGAGGCCCGGGCGATCTACGCCCCGCGGGGCAGGATCCTCAGGGAAGGCGAGGAGGTTCACGATCCGGATCTCGCCGATGCCCTGGAGAGATACGGAGCCGAGGGTGCGGCCTCGATCTACTCGGACGAGGTGCCGCGGGCGGTCGAGGAATACGTCTGCTCGCGGGGCGGAATCCTGTCGGCGGCCGACATGGAGGCCTACCGGCCGATCCCCCGGGAGCCGGTCGGCGCCGCCTACGGCGGCCACGAGATCCTGACCAACCCCCCGCCGTCGGCCGGCGGCATCCTGATCGCATACTGCCTCGAACTGCTCGAGCGTCTCGGTCGTGAGCCCGGGCCGGTTGAGCTGGCGGCAGTCATGGACGCGGCCAACCGGGCCCGGGGAGAGGGCTTTGCCGAAAACCTCGAGCAGGTCGGGTTCGCCGAGCAGTTCCTCTCGGAGGAATCGCTGAACGGCGCCCTCGGTGGCGGGGATCGATTGGGCTCGACCACTCATCTGGCGGTCATGGATCAGGCCGGGCTCTGCGCCTCGGTCACCTGCTCCAACGGCACCGGGTCGGGGATGATCGTGCCGGGCACCGGCATACACCTGAACAACATGCTCGGCGAGGAGGATCTCAATCCACTCGGTTTTCACCAGGCCGAGCCCGGGGTCAGGGTGAGCTCGATGATGTCTCCCACCCTGATCCTCAGGGAAGGCGAAGTGGTCGCCGGCCTCGGCAGCGCCGGCTCGAACCGGATCCGGTCAGCGGTCCTCCAGACGACCCTGAATCTGCTGGCCGGACGGCTCGGCCCGCAATCGGCGGTGGATGCCCCCAGGATCCACCTCGAGGGCGGCCTGCTTCAATCGGAACCGGGCGTCGACTCCGCGGCCCTCGGCCGGCTCGAGGAGGATGGCCAGGAAGTCTTTCGGTGGACCGAGAGGAATCTGTTCTTCGGAGGGGTCCAGGTGGTGACCCGGGACCGGGACAGCGGTCGCCTCGGCGGCGGCGGCGATCCGCGGCGGGGTGGAGCGGTCGCCTATGCCTGACCGGCCCGACTTCGAGGCGGAGGGGCTGCTCGAAGGCCTCGAAGGCGAAGCGAGGACCGCACGGCTACGCCTGCTGGATCAGCTCTACGGCGAGGGGATTGGTCTGGAGACCCTGCGAGAGGAGGTCGAGGCCCAGCGGCTGCCTCTGCTTCCGGCCGACATCGCACTGGGCAGGGAAACCAGCGAGATGACCCTTCGTGAGATCGCGGCGCAGTCATCGATGGAGGTGGAACAGCTCCAGCGGCTGATCACCGCACTCGGGTTTCCCAAGCCGGACCCCGACCAGCGGACCTTCGGGCCCGAAGACCTCGAGGCCGCTCACCGATTCCGCAGGTTCCTCGAGGCCGGGATTCCGCAGGACCGGGCTCTGGCCGTTACCCGGAGGGTCGGCAGCGCCGCCGCCCAGATGGCCCAGGCGCACCGCGAGCTCATTTCCGACGGGCTGATCGATCC
>JBGUDX010000022.1:0-12561 GCA_041821645.1 Acidobacteriota bacterium | reverse complement strand
AAGCGGTCTCTCCCTGAACATGCCGACGGTTTCGTACCGGCTCTCGTCATCCGAGCAGAACCGCCTCAGGGCGCGGTCGAAAGCACCCTTTCTCAGGGTCTCACCGCTGGTGTCGTCGAGCACGGTGAAGCCGGGATCGATGTTCGCTTCGATCGGCCAGGCCTTGAGTATCCGATTGCAGATCGCATGGAAGGTGCCGACCCAGGCATCGCTCATCGAGACCGCGTCCGGGTTCGAATCGCCCGCTTTTTCGGCACGCTTCTTCCGGGCTCGGCGCACATTGTCCCGCAACTCGCCCGCCGCCTTGTCGGTGAACGTGAACGCGAGGATTTCTCGTGGTTCCAGTGGCGGTTCCCGGTCGAGCAGGGCGATGTAGCGGTCGACGGTGGTCGTAGTTTTGCCCGAGCCGGCGCCCGCTTCAACCAGGATCTCGGTCTTCCTGCTCTCTATTACGCCCTTTTGATCCAGGGTGGGCTCGAAACCGTTGTCGTCTTCAGGGAGGCCCATCAGTCCTCCTCATCCCGATCAGCGGAATCCGGGACGGCAGCGTGTGAGAAGTGGTCCGGACAGGTCGCGGCGTCGTGTTGGACGGTTCCGGCGAGCATGCCTTCGACAGCATCGTTGGCCAGCTGGACCCCGCGGTCGATGAAGTCGCTGAGCTCGTCAACCGCGTCAGAGCCGGAAGCGCCCCGCTTGACCATCTCACTCTTCTGGCTGGTGGAATACGCCCCCCTGGACGGCCCGCCCTCCTGCCGGATCGTCACGTACAGCGATGCGACCGGCACGAATCCCATGGACCTGAGTGCGTGAAGGTAGAGCTGAAGCTGGATCTTGCGCTTCTTCTCGGCCAATTCGTGGCCTAGTCCGCCCACATCGCCTGTCTTATAATCGATCGCCACTGCCTCCCTGCCGCCCGACCCTGTGTCTGGCGCGAGATCGACCCGGTCGATCTTGCCCTTCAGCCCCCACCGGCCCATATCAACGACTACGTTACGCGCCTCGCCGGTGCCGAATCCCAACTCGAGCCTGGTGACCGAATGGTGGGGGGGCGGTCCGCCGCGGAACCTGGCCGCCTCCCGTTCGAGGTATTTCGAGACGAGCGCTGTCGCCCGCACGCGATTGCCCCGAGAGGCGGGATCAGAGCCGCCAAGATTGACACCCGACGCACGCCCTTCGACCAGTTCGGGGACCAGCTTCAGCCAATCCTCCGGCGAGCCTCCCGCATAGATGTCGCCGAGACGGACACTCCCGTCCGTTTCATCCGGGAGGCAGAGTTTGAACAGGTCTTCAAGGACCGCATGCACCAGGTTTCCCATCGCCAGATAGTCGGGCTCGGGCCCGAAGTCTGTCGGCCTGAGCTGCCGCTCGACGAACCAGCGGTAGGGACAGCCGGCATAGGCCTCGATGTCGGTCGCCCCGAAGCGCGGGTCCTGACCGAGTTCCTCGAGGATCCTCTCGAGCCTTATGTCCCCGAGTTCCCTGGTGGTGGCTTCGAGGTCCCGCGCCCGATTGAGGCCGGCGCTGACCGGGCCAGACTGGTCCGGGTCTTCGAGGCGCGCTCCGGGGTCGTCTCCGGAGGAGGCGAGGCTCCTTGCTGCTTCGACCAGGCTGGGGGATTTGCCGAGGCCGAAGACGATGTCACTGCCTGCCCGTCCGCCGCGCCTCACGACGGAATCGCCGTCGCCGGTCTGCTCGAACAGCTCTTCGACCGAGCCGACCAGCGGCGAGGGCTGCTCGGCTTTGCCCGCTTCGTCGGAGGTCTGGCAGGAGATCCACAGTCCCTCCGTGGGAACTGTCAGGCAGGAGTAAAAGAGGTAGCGCTCCTGCACTTCAGGATCTCTTCGCTCCGACATGCCCAGGCCGCGCTTCGATTCGGCAGGGCCGTCGTCTGATGTGGCGGGGCCATCCTCAGGTTCGGCGGATCCCTTGCCGTGGCGGTCGGACTTGGACAGGAACGGACCCGAGCGGTCGAGGTCACGGATCCCGCCCTCTTGCTGGGATGCCATGAAGAGGTGCCTGTATCGCTTCGCCCGGAGGCTGTAGGGGCTCGCGATCCGGACCGTGCCGGCCGCGGGAACCGACCAGACTGTGATCGCGTCGGTTTCGATCGCCGCCCGGATTTCTGCCAGTCCGTTGCTCCGGCTGTCCTGGATCTTCGAAAGCTCCTCGGCCGCCGCCGCGATCGCCGAAGCCATCTGGGTCTCCACAATCGTCCTGGGCGAAGGAGGGAGGTGCTCATCCATAGCCAGCAGCCGCTTGCCGGTTTCCCGCGACAGCCTCGCCACGACTTCGTTGACCGAGCCGCCCTGGCCGATCGCATCGGTGAGTTCTGCCCAGCCGTCGGGCGGTCCGGGCTCGAGATCTTCGGCCACTTGCTGCGCTGATGAGTATCCGGCCACCAACGACTTGAACTCGACGCCGTCCACATCTTCAGGATCAGGTCCGAGCGGACTTCGCAGCCATGCAAGAGCCCGCCCGGGACCCGCGCCGGGCGCAACGGCGGAAAGCACCGAGAGGATTGTCTGGCCAACCATGGTGTCACGGGCCGTGGTCTCGGCCTCCAGCGCAACCGGAACCGAATAGCGGGCCAGGACGTCTCTGATCAGGGGACCGTTCACGGCCGGCGAACTGACCGCGACCGCGATCTCACCCGGCGGGACGCCGTCCTTGCCGGCACCTCCCTTGATCAGGCGGGCGATCTCGGCGCCGATAGCCTCTGCCTCGTTTCGGGCACCCGAGGACCGCAGTACGGTGACTGCTTCGGAGGCCTCCATAGGCAGTGCTCCATCCGGCGGCTTCAGGAACCGCTGCTCGAGCTCCCGCAGAACGGGATTGTGGGATTCGCTGGCCGCATCTCGGAACGTCGGCTGTTCGGTCAAGACCGTGCCCCTGGCGTCCTCTCGGAGTGAGGAGACCAGTTCGTTTGTCCAGTCAAGGGCAGGGTTGCCCTGCTCGTGGGCGACCGCGACCGTCACATCGGCTCCGGCGTCCACCGCAATCTTGCGGGTCATCTCCAGCTGCTGAGGTGTCATGTCGTCGAAGCCCGCGACGAAGAGCGGGCGCTCGCCCCAGCTTCCGGAAGCGGCCTTCAGAGCCAGATCGGCGTCGCGCGGTCCGTCGGAAAGCCCCGCCTTGTCGACAAGCAGATCGAGGTAGGCCGCGTAGACCCCGACAAGGGGTTCGAGACTTCTGAGTCCCGACTTTTTCACCCGATCCTCGAGCGTGGTCGGGTCGATCATCTCCGCCCTGAATTCATCGATCAGATCCAGCACCGATACGGCCAGGCCCGGTTGATCTTCCAGGCGGCCTGCAAGGTGTGGCCATTCGCGGTGGAGTGCTTTTCGTACAAAGTGCTGGCGCTGCAGCTCGCTGGCGGTCTCGGCGAGCGGCTCGCCCGCCTGAACGAGAATCTCCCGACAGAGGTCCCGGAAATGCATGATCCTGCCACCCACGATCGCGCCGGGCGCTCCCGGATCTTCCTCTCGGGTCAGCCTCTTCTCCCAGCCGAATATGTCGTCGATGCCCGGCACGACAAGGAAGGGCTCCCGGTCGATCTGGTCCAGAAATGCACGTTCGACCAGGTCGGTCCGACCGGTGTTGGGGGGTCCGTGGATCAGGTGCAAGGGCATCGGTTCACCTTAGAGTCGCGACCGGCGTCGCGAATCTGACAGATCCCGCTGACAGTCCGCAATTTCCGGGTTTCGAATGGTCGCTTTGCCGTCCTCTGGCGTCACTATCTTCACCGGTGACCCGGTTCCCCATCCCAAGGACGGTCCCGCCCATGTCACTCTGCTTCGTCGATCCTGCTGATGCGATTCACGTCATCTCCGACTCGGTCGGTCGTGAGGCCCGTCGCCAGCTTCTGGGAGAGGCGCTCCGTGCATGGGTGGACGAGATCCCGGAAGAGGAACTTGAATCGCAGTACGCCCGCGCCCTGGCCGATCTCGACCAGGACGATCTCTCGCTGCTCGCCGCCTGGCACGGTTCGATGGATCTGGGCCGGCCGGTGCCGAACCGTGACTTCCTGATGGGTGCGTTCGGGACTTTGGGCGAGCACCGGCGCGAGGCGCTCAAGCTCGCCGCCGGATTCCGCGGCGAAGACGTGCTCGAGGAGGGTCTGACCGAGGATCTCGCCCTCGAGACCGTGGTCGGCTGGCTGTCCCCCGAGCGGCTGATGGCGCTCGCCAGCGAGGCGACCGACCTCTACATCTGGGACCGGATCGGCTCCGACAACTAGGGCTGCTCCGGGGGGCTCAGCAGGGCGCGGACCTCGGCCCGCGCCTGGGCGGTCTCCCGGAAGTGGACCGCTGTGATGCCGAGCGCTGCCGCGCCCTCGCAGTTGACCTCGACGTCGTCGATGAAGACACAGGCTTCCGGCGGAAGGCCGACCCGGTCCAGCGTGATCTCGTAGATCTCGGGATCGGGCTTGCGGCAGCCGACGAACGCGGAATCGACCACCTCTTCGAACAGTTCGTCGACCGGGATCATCGACCGCCACTGCGGTTCCCACTCCCTGACGTTGTTGGTGAGCAGCGCCGTGCGGTAGCCGTCGCGCCGGACCTCGCGGATCAGGTCGAGCATCCCCGGGTTCGGGTCGAGCGCCCGGAAGAAGGTCGGGCCGAATTCTTCGATCACCGGTCGGTAGCCGACATGAGGCTCGAGCGCCCGGGAGAGCCGGTCGGAGAACTCGCGCTCGGTGATCCGGCCACATTCAAGTTCGTACAGCGGGTGCTCGCCGGTCTCCGCGTGGGCGTCCCGAAGGGCCAGCCCGAACGATTTCGGAGCGATCCCGACCGTCTCCTGCATCGCCATGAACGATTCGGCGAGCGGAGTCGTGAGGACACCGCCGAAATCGGAAATGACCATCTCGATCCGGGTCATCGCGGTGCCGCCTCTTGTGTGTGGGCGGTCATCGCAGCGAGATCTCCGGTTGAGCAAGGCTCATTTCTCATCCGCGCCCGGTTCCATCCGGATTTCGTAGCGCCCGAGCCCGAGGTGGCCGTCGAGTGACCAGCGAAACAGCGCCGTGTTGATTCGGGCGCCATCCACACTCGCGGTACAGCCGGCGACTACGGTTCCGGCTCCCTGCAGGGTCGCGATCTCGTCAGTCTCCGGCCACAGCTCGAGCGTCGCCCGGCGGTGCCTGCCGGCCCCGTCGTACTCGGTGGAAAGCAGGACCTGGCCGAACTCAATGTAGCCGCCGGGATGTGAGATCGCGGCCGCGGTCTCCTCCTCCGCATGACGCCCGCTCCCGGGGGGCCGGACGCATGCCAGGCTGATCAGGCCGCCGTCGGCGAGGATGACCGTGGCATCTCTGAGCAGCGGTCCCGGCGGCCGTTCGGATTGCGCGAAGTGGAGGACTCCGGAGCAGTCGAGATCGATATTCCGGTCGCGATCGGCGAGTCGCCCGCGCATCCGGGCAAGGCGGGCCTCACGCTTGCCGACCAGATCACCGTTGAAGACGATCGGCTCCCCCTCCGACTCGATCTCGACCTCGAGCGCGCCGCGTTCGGTTTCCAGCGAAAGCGGACCGTCGGCCAGCCGGTCGAGGCCGTCGTCCGGTATCGGCGCGGCGGCGATGACTTCGTCGCCGAGCATGATCGCCCCGGAGCCTCCGGCGGTCAGGCTGACGAACAGGCCGCTTTCCGGATCAAGTATCTCGATCGAGTTCGGCTTCACTTCTCGCCCGCCGACTCGGCCGGCGGCAACCGAGGCGAGCCGTCGTCGTCGGGTCGGTCGGTTACATCGACCGCTTCACCCTCGACGTCGTACTGCCGGTCGCCGGAGCGGTAGTTCCCGTACTGCTCGGCGCCCCAGCCGGCCGATCTGGTGACCACGGTGAACCGGCCGGCAAACAGCGCGAAGGCGGCGATCCGGACCAGGAACCGGGTCGGGGGAAAGAGCAGCAGCAGGCCCAGAGCCGACGAGATGAATCCGGGGATGATCAGCAGCAGGGCCCCGGAGGTGATCATCGCTCCGTCAAACGCTTCGCGGGTCGGCGGGCGGCGCTCCCCGACGGCCCCGCGAAACCGCCGCCAGTGGGCCCTTCCCCGGTGGCGCAGGACCAGCATGCCGGCCACGGCCGATACAAAGATCAGCGTGAGCATCCAGAAGAAGCCGACCGCGCCCGACACCAGGACCATCACGTAGATCTCCGCGATCGGCCAGACGATTAGCAGGGCAAAAAGAAAGATCGCCATCTGGACAGGATATGGGCTGGCCCGTCCCGGCAGTGCCAGGGCCTCGCCGCTGCCAGGGTGGCCCGGGCAGCGGGGTGGCTAGAATCGTGCCATGCCCGAAGATCAGCAGACGATGCCATCCGAAGAGACCGTCTACGAAGCCCTGGAAGAGGTCATCGACCCGGAACTGGGCCTCGATTTCGTCTCGCTCGGCCTCGTCTACGACGTCGATGTCGAGTCGCCGGACGTATACGTGACCTTCACCCTGACCACGCCCGCCTGCCCGATCGGGCCGCAGGTCTCAGAGCAGATGAAGGAGTTCGTCGGCGACCTCGACGGGGTCAGGGACGTTCACCCGAAGATGATCTTCGACCCGCCCTGGTCGCCGGAGATGATGACCGACGACGCCAAGTTCGCGCTCGGCTTCTAGCCCCGAGGCCGGTCTCAGGCCAGCCTGGATTCTTCCAGGGCCCCGGCGGCCTCCAGCAGTTCGTCGAGCGACTCACCCATGCCGTCCGAGATCAGATCGACGTCGGGCATTGCGTCGAAGTCACCCAGCAGGCCGATGCCGAGCTGGCCGTTGTAGCTCATGACCGCTACCGCCAGGGCGTGGTTCTTGGCCAGGAAGGCGACCGGAATCGAGGTCAGCATCTTGCGTCCCAGCACGTAGAGCGGCACCTGCGGGCCCGGCACGTTGGTGACCAGCAGGTTGAACAGCCGGGTCGAGAAATTGATCCGGGACGCCTGGGCCAGGATCGTCGGAGGCGCGAAATCATTGAGCCGGGCGATCACCTCGGCCCCGAGCGCCTGCTTCGAGTCCTTGAGGCCGTCCATCGAGGCGCTGACGATTTCCAGCCTGGTGACCGGATCGGGCTCATGGACCGGCAGCGGCGCCCTCATCGTGGCCAGCCTGTTGCCGAGTTGCCCGCGTTCGTCCTCGCCCCTGACCGAGACCGGGACCATCGCCCTCAGCTCGAGCTCTTCGGTCGGGAAGTCCCGGCCGATCAGCCACTTCCTCACCGCCCCGGCCGTCATCGCCAGGACGACGTCGTTGACGGTCGTGTCGAAGGCGCTCTTCACCCGCTTCAGGTCGGCCAGGTCCGCCTGGGACCAGGCGATCCGCCGATGGGGCCCGATCTCGGTATTCAGCGGAACGTCCGGTGCGGGATCGGCGAACGCCCTGGCGATTTCGCCCAGGCCTTCCATGCTGCTGCTCACCCTGTCGATCACCGAAGACGGGTTCAGTACCGCGCCGATCGCGCCTTCGCCGATTCGTCTGGGCGCACCGGCGAGATCGCCGGCGCCGCGGCGGAGCAGGTCCAGCGACGAGGGTTCGGGTTCTGGCCGCCAGCGGCCGCCTGACCTGTGGGGTTCGGGGTCGGGGGTGAGGTCGAAGATCACGGTCGCGATATCGACTCCGGAGATGCCGTCGATCATCGCGTGATGGCTCTTGCCGATAATCGCGAACCGGTCACCCTCCAGTTCCTGGACCAGCCACATCTCCCAGAGGGGCTTGGAGCGATCCAGGGAGTGGGAGAAGATCCGGTTGGCCAGCGCCGCCAGCTCCTCGTCCGTTCCGGGAGAAGGCAGCGCGGTGTGGTGCATGTGGTAGGAGAGATTGAAGTTGGTGTCATCGACCCAGAGCGGCCTTCCGGCTTCGAGCGGCGGATGGACGAGCTTCTGGCGGTAGCGGGGAACGTCGGGCAGACAGGACTCGATGTGGTCCACGAAATCGTCGTAGGCGGGCGGCGGGCCCTCGAAGATCATGATGCCGCCGACATGCATGTGGCTGTTCTCGTTCTCGTTGCTCAGGAAAGTGGCATCGATCCCGGTGAGCCGATCCAGATTGTTCGTCGGTGTTTCCATTGATTCCCCTTACGGATTCCGCCCGGAGGTTACTCCGGGTACGCTGTGGCTATGCAATCAGCCGAAACTACGGCGCCCGAACGTGTGATTCTGGCCGCGCCACGAGGCTACTGTGCCGGCGTCGATCGTGCCGTGCAGACCGTCGAGCGAGCGCTCGACGAACACGGAGCTCCGATTTACGTGAGGAAGGAGATCGTCCACAACAAGCACGTGGTCGAGGAGCTCTCCAGTCGGGGGGCGATCTTCGTCGAAGAGGAGACCGAGGTCCCGGAAGGCGAGATCGTCGTGTTCAGCGCCCACGGGGTGGCCCCGGCCGTCCACGAACGCTCCGAACAGCGCAAGCTGCGGACGATCGACGCGACCTGCCCGCTGGTGACCAAGGTCCACGTCGAGGCCCGCAAGTTCGCGGCCGAGGGCTACACGATCGTGATGGTCGGTCACGAAGGCCATGAGGAGGTCGAAGGAACGATGGGCGAGGCCCCGGACAGCATCGTCCTGGTCCAGACGGTCGAGGAAGTTGACCGGCTGGAACTCGAGGATCCCGAACATGTCGCGCTGATCACCCAGACCACGCTTTCGGTCGATGAGACCGCCGAAATCATCGCCCGGCTGCGGGAGCGGTTCCCGGGAATCGTGACTGCGAAGGGCGAGGACATCTGTTACGCCACCACCAACCGGCAGATCGCGGTCAAGCAGCTCGCCCGCCAGTGCGATCTCGTGCTGGTCATCGGATCGACCAACTCATCCAACTCGAACCGCCTGGTCGAGGTCGCCCGCGAACACGGCGCCGACTCCTACCTGATCGACAATCACACCCAGGTCAGCGAACAGTGGCTCGACGGAATCCGCACTGTGGGAATCACTTCCGGCGCGAGCGCGCCGGAAGAACTGGTCGAGGACCTGGTCCAGCTTTTCCGCGATCGGGGAGTCGAAGACGTGTCTGAGCTGAAGACCGTCGACGAGTCGGTCCGCTTCATGCTGCCGAAGGAAATCCGCAAGGGCTTCCCGGTGGCTTCGGCGACCTGAGCCGCGGCCGCCGGCCCGTTTCAGGAAGGGGATCCGGCGGGCGCCGGAGAGAAGCTGAGCGACCAGATTCCGGGGTCGCCTTCGAGCTCGATCCCGATCCGGTGGGCGCCGTGCTCGTCGTGCTCGGCCAGGGTGTAGAGACCGGCACCATCGATTTCAACCGTTGCGATCGCTTCTCCGTCCAGGGTCAGGGCGAGTTCACCGTCGCCTTCGGCCGTGGCGTGGACGCCGCCGCCCTCGTACTCGACGTCGAATCCTCCGCCGTCGGCCGACCGGGTCCAGGCGCGCCCCTCCGCCGGGAACAGCTCGGCGCCCGGGGCGATCACCTCGATTCCCTCGGCGTCGGTCGGGCGGACCGGGTCCATCGGCCGCGGGAGCGCCGCTTCGTCTTCCGCCGGGCCGAGGCTCTGCTGGATGGCCTCCTCGGTGGCCCGGTAGTCGCCCTCGCCGAAGTGGAACCAGCGCAGGATGCCGCCCCTGCCCCAGAGGAACAGGCTGGGCCAGCCCTCGCATCCGTAGGACTCCCAGAGCGTCCTGCCCTGGTCGAGCAGCACCGGATACTCGATTCCGAGACGGTCGAGGCCGGTTTCGACCGCGCCGGGGTCGGCCCCGAACTCGAATCGCGGGGACTGGACACCGATCACTATGAGTCCGAGGTCTGCATAGCGCCGGTGCCATTCGCTCAGGTAGGGCAGGGTGCGCACGCTGTTGAGCTGGCTGAAGTCAAAGAAGTGGACGAGCACGGGGCCCTTGGCCGCGAGCACGGGCATCTTGCCGGGGTCGCCACCGAACCAGGTCGCGTCGGGCGGCAGGTGGGGCGCTGCGATGTCGTCTCGGAGGGGGAGGATGAGGCGGATCTTAGGCACCCTCCCCGATCGGCGGAGGCGGCGGACGATCTGCCATCACGACCCGGGCCCGTGATCAGGCCGCCGGCCCGGCCCGGCCGTTACAATCGGATTCCCGCCACCATCGGACCAGGAGAAGACGTGAATACCAGCATGTGGGACCGCATCGAGCAGGCCAGAGCCGAGTGGAATGTTCTCGAACACCCCTTCTACCAGCGCTGGAGCGCCGGTGAGCTTTCCCGTGAGGACCTGGCCGAGTATTCGGGCCAGTACCGGTATGCGACCGAGGCGATCGCCCGGATGAGCGCCGACATCGCGGCCGCGGCACCGCCGGCCGAGCGCGCCGGCCTCCGGGAGCATGCCCGCGAAGAGGCCGACCACATCGCCCTGTGGGACGGGTTCGTCGGCGCGGTCGGAGGCACGGTCGGAGACGAGCCGACCTCCGAGACCCTCGAGTGCGTCGAGGCCTGGACCAGAGCCGACGGTTTCGGTCGCCAGCTCGCCCGGTTGTTCGCGGTGGAGAGCGGTCAGCCCGACATATCGAAGACCAAGTCCGAGGGGCTCGCCGCCCACTACGACATACCCGACGGCCCGGGCAACCGTTACTTCACCCTGCATCAGGAGATGGACGTCGGGCACGCCGAACAGGGACGCATGCTGATCGAGCGCCACATGAACGAATTCGACGAAGACGAGTTGGTTGACGCCGCCGAGGAGGCCTTCAAGGCCAACTGGCGGCTGCTTGACGGGGTTTCCACCTCCTGCTGAGCCCGCTTCTCGCACATGCCCTCGCCGCCGGCGAGGACATCCCGATTCCTGCCTGGCTGTTTGCCTGGGCGGCATCGGTCGTGCTGGTCGTTTCGTTCTTCGCGATCTCGGCCGGCTGGAGAAAGACCCGCTTCGAGGAAGACTCCTGGCGGCCGGTGGCGCCACGACTCGGCGCGGTCCTCGGGTCGATTCCGGTGCGCATCGCGTGCGGCGGCTTCGGCCTGTTCCTGCTCGGCTTGGCGATCTACGCCGGGCTGGACGGAACGACCGCGCCCGACCGGAACATCGCACTCACCCTCATCTTCGTAACCGCCTGGCTCGGCTTCCCCCTGCTCGGCGTCCTGTTCGGCGACCTCTTCCCGGCCTTCAACCCCTGGAACGCACTCGCTGCGCCGGTCGGGTTGCTCTACCGTCGCCTGGCCGGACGGGCACCGCGCCACCTGGAATACCCGGAGCGACTCGGCCGCTGGCCCGCCGCGGTCGGCCTGGTCGCCTTTGTCTGGCTGGAATTGATCTACGGCCAGGGCAGCGACGTCGCGGTAGGCATCACTCCGGATGCCGTTGCCCGGGCGGCGATCTTCTACTCGGTCTACACGCTGGCCATGACAGCCGTGTTCGGCCGGGAGACCTGGTTCAAGAACGGTGAGATCTTCACCGTCTACTTCGGCATGTTCGGCTCGCTGGGAAAGCTGGCCTTTCGTGACGGCAGGCTGGGGAGCCGCCGTTTCCTGAGCGGCTCGACCGGGTGGGTGGCCGGCGCCGGGTCGGTCGCCGTTGTGATCGCCTCGATCGGGACCACCACGTTCGATGGTGCCCAGGAGGGGGTGTTCAAGGGCGGCATCGAGCGACTGATCGAGTGGTGCGCAGACATCGGCCTCGGGGCGACCGCCTCGGTGCGATTCGCCGGGACCACCTTCATGCTGATCAGCATCGCGCTGGTCGCCCTGGTCTATCTGCTCGGGATCCGGGGGATGTCGACGGTTCCCGGGGCGCCCGGTCGTCGCACGCTCTGGCGGGGATTCGGACACGCGCTGATCCCGATCGCGTTCGCCTACCTGATCGCCCACTACTTCAGCCTTTTCGTCTTCCAGGAGCAGGCCCAGTTCACCTATCTGCTTTCCGACCCGCTCGGAACCGGCACCACCGACCTTTTCGGCACGGCCGGTTCCGGCATCGATTACGGCGTGATCAGCAGCGATCAGATCTGGTACATCCAGGTCGGGGTCCTGGTCGCCGGTCACGTCGCCGGGCTGATGCTCGCCCACGACCGGGCGATCGCCTACTGGAAGGACTACCGCCTGGCCGCCCGCTCCCAGTACTGGATGCTGGCGATGATGGTCGCGTTCACCTGCTTCGGACTGTTCCTGCTGTCCGTCTCGAACGCCTGAACCGGGCCGATCTTCGCCCGATCCGGGTTCCGAAGAAATGGCGCCGGCGCGGAAGCCGAAACACGAAGGAAGGAAGGTTCAGAGAATCTCTTCGAGACGCTTTTCCAGCGCGGCGGCGATCTCTTCGCGGATCGGACCATCGCCGAGGCGCTCGACCAGCGACTGGAGGAAGCCTTCGATCACCAGAGAGCGGGCGCCGGCCTGGTCGAGGCCGCGCGAGTTGAGGTAGAAGAGCTGGTTCTCGTCGACCTGGGCGATCGCCGCGGCGTGGGTGCAGCGCACGTCGTCGGCCAGGATCTCGAGGCCGGGGATGGCGTCGGCGTGGGCGTCGGTGATCAGCTCGGCCGCTGCGCCGACCCGTTCCTGGTGGGCCCGACGGGCGACGTACTCCCGGATCGCCCGACGCGCCGCCTCCTGCATGGAGATGTCCTCGGCCTCGGCCTGGGCGCGCAGCGCGGCCTGCTCTGCTTCGGTCAGTCTGAGGGTCAT
>JBGUDX010000021.1:0-12566 GCA_041821645.1 Acidobacteriota bacterium | reverse complement strand
CCACCGTCACCCGGTGGCGACGTCGGAGCTTCCCCGTCCCATTCGCGCCGGTCACGATTCGGCCGGCGCGATGGGGCGAGAAGCGGCGACAGGCGTAGATCCTCCTGCCCAGCCGGTGCGTCGGCGACGACTACGTCCGGCTCAGGCCGAATCGCTGAGTGAATCGATCCAGCCGAGCATCGCCTCGGCCGGCTCGGCCCAGCGGCGGTCGAGCATCAGGTCGTGGCCGATTCCCGGGAACTCAATCAACTCGGCGTCGTAGCGGCGGGCGGTGTCGCGCACGTCTTTGATCGAGATCAGGCTGTCGTCGGGGCTGCCGAGCACCAGGATCGGGGGCCCGCCCTTGGGTGGATCACTCGGCAGATGGAGCAGCACCTGGAACTGGGCCCACGGTGACTCCTGCCCGCACTGCGCCGCGTATTCGGCCGCCAGGTCGGGCTCGAGTTCCTCGAACAGGTAGTCCTCGCGCATCGGGAGCGACCCGCCGACCAGGATCTTCAGCGCATCGCCCGGATGCTGCCGGGCGATCGCCGCCAGGGTGCGCACCCCGGGCCGTGCCGGGATCGGCGCTACCAGGACCGCGGCTCGGGCCGGGTACCGGGCGATCGCCCGCTGGACCACGAGGCCGCCCAGACTTTGGCCAACGATGACCGGCTGCCGGGGCAGCGAGGCGGCAGCGCGGATCACGTCGTCGGCGTAGGTGTCCAGGTTCGAACGGAGCAGAGATCCGGGGCTGCCCCCGTGTCCGGTCAGCGAAATCGCACAGGCCGGGTGTCCGGCGTCGGCGGCGGCGGTGAGCCAGTTCTGCCAGCACCAGGCACCGTGCCCGGCCCCGTGAACGAAGAGGATGGGGTCCCTCTCCCCCGCATCCTCGGGCCCAGCCTCCAGGACCTCCAGTCCGGAATACGGTGAAACCCGTTGTTCGATCTCCGTGGCGATCGGCCCATCATAGTTGGCCGGGACCGGCCTGCTGACCGCGAGCAGCGGCCCGGCGGGGGCCACGGGCCGGGACCAGGGACCGGCTCGAATCATGCGGACGAGAGGACTCGAACCTCCACACCCTTTCGGGTACCAGGACCTAAACCTGACGCGTCTACCAGTTCCGCCACGTCCGCATCGGCGTGGATGCGGTGCATCCGCGCCGGCGACATATTCGCACCGAACCGCCCGGGACGGCGACGGCCGTCCGTGAATGTTTCTATGATCGCAGCATGGCCATTGGAGAGGCGAGGCCGGGCTACGAGCTCTGGCGACCCAATCGAGAGAAGGCGAGCTGCCAGACCACACGTTTCGTGGTGATCCTGCTGCTGCTGGTTTCGGTAGCCCTGATGCTGATCATTGCGCTCGGCGGCTGGGAGGTTCTGAACGGGGGAGCCCGTTACGGATTCATGGTGATCGGGTTCTCGGCGGTCTATCTGCTGCTCGCCTACATGGTCTTCAAGTGGAGCCGCGGGGCGATCTCGCTGATAGTCGCTCTGGCGGTTTTGACGATCATCTTCTGCGCGGTCGGCGCCGGTTCCTGGTTTGCCCGCGACAAGCCCGGTTTCACCGAAGCGGCGCTGCCGTCCGACCTGATCGGTGTGTTCGTACTGATCCTGATCCCGGTCCAGATCGCGCTGGCGGTCGCCAGTGCAATCGCGGTCAACCAGGAATGGCACGTCGAGGAGGAAAGGCCGATCGGCTCCGGTGACGAACAGACCTCCGCCGCCTCTTCGGCCGGGCCCGACACGGCCGCCGCACCTTCCGCCTAGTGACAGGTTCGCCGGGCACGGTTCGGCCCCGCCGAACGACCGAAGGAAGCCGGGATCGCGGATCCCCGCGGCCAACGGTTCGGCATAGACTGCTCCGTCCTGCGGCGGTGGCGGAATTGGTATACGCGATGGATTCAAAATCCATTGCCCGCAAGGGCATGTGGGTTCGACTCCCACCCGCCGCATCAATGTCCAGAAAGGCACCAGATCGCCACATCGGATGAAAAGCGACCGACCACCGGTGTTCCGGCGAGCGAGGACGAGCGCCGGGCCGCCGATCACCTGGCGGCCGAGTTGCGGAGGCGCGATCTCAGGGCCGAGGTCGAACCGATCGCCGTACGACGGTCGGAGGCCGGATCGGTCCTGATCCATGCGACGCTCGCTCTGGGTGGAGGGCTCCTCGGGCTGAAGTGGCCACTCGTCGGCGCTGCCGTCTGCCTGGCGGCGGCCTTCTCGTTCTACGCCGAGCGTGCCCTGGGGATGCGTCTCCTGGGGCGTCTGGTGCCGAAACGGAAATCCCAGAACGTGATCTCTCCCCCACCCGGGCCGGTCTGGAGTGGCGGGATCTCGGTCGTGCTCAGCGCCGGCTACGACATCCCGGATTCCTACCCGGTGGGCGACTGGCTGTCCCGCAGGCTCTCTGGACGACTCACAACGGACCGAATCGTCCTCTGGGCCGGCATGATGCCGCTGTTCGCCGCAACGATGTTCCGGGTGGCCGAAATCGACAGCTTCGGGGTGGATCTGGTACAGCTGCTTTCCTCAGCTGCGCTGCTCTCGATGATCGTGGCCCAGTTCGACCGGTTGATGGCCGGCCGGCCGATCGCCGGTGAAGACGACCTGGCCGCACCGGAAATGCTCCTGGAAGCGCTCGACGAACTGCTGGAAGCGGGCGATCAGGCCGGAGAGATCGGCGTCTGCCTGTTCGGGTCCGAGTCGGCCTCGGCCGCCGGTGCGGATGAGTTCTTCAGGCACACCCCGCGAGAACTGGCGGCCAGCAATGTCTCCGTGGTCAATTTCGTTGCCGCCGACAGTTCGGCCGAGCGGGTCCAGGTGACCGAGCGCGAGGGCGATCTGGCCACTCTGCGGATGAGTGCCGAGCTGGCAGGCGAATGCGAGGTCGAACCGGAATCGGTGATCTACAGGACCTACACCGGGGCGGTTGCCGCCAGGCGCCGGGGACTACGCGCGGTCACCTTGATCGGTCAAGGGGAAGACGGAGTCGATACCGGCCTGGATCTGGCCGATGCCGGACTCGCGTCGGTAGCGGTAAGGACGGACGCGATTGAGCCGGATGACGGCGAAACGGCAGATCCTGATCGCACCGGAGGGGGGACGGCCGACTCCGGGGACGGCTCCGCCGAGTCTCCTGGCGACTCGACCGACTCCGGGGAGGCAGCCGCCGGAAGCGATTCGAAACCGGCCGGAGAAGGGACCTCCTCCGGAGAAGATGACCGGCCTCCCAGGAAACGAAATGTCACCCGGAACATCACCCGGAACTGAGGGCAGCGGCGGCGGGGCGGCCGACCTGGCCCTCTGGAAGCCGTCGCCGGAAACGATCAGCGGCTCACGACTGACCGCCTACCTCGATTGGCTTCGCCTTGAAAAAGGCCTCGAGTTCGACCGGTACGAGCATCTCTGGCGGTGGTCGACTTCGGAGCCGGAGGCCTTCTGGCAGACCATCTGGGACTACTTCGACGTGATCTCGTCCGGCAGCTACGAACGCGTTCTCGACAGCGCCGACATGCCCGGAGCAATGTGGTTCGAGGGCGCCGAACTGAACTACGCCGAGCACATTTTCCGCGACAGGGACGACTCCACGGTGGCGGTCTTCGCGGCGAGCGAAACCCGCGATCTCGAGCAGATGACATGGGGAGAGCTCCGGTCGCAGGTAGCGGCGGCCGCAGCCGGGCTGAAGGCGCTCGGAGTCGGCCGCGGCGATCGCGTCGCGGCCTACCTGCCGAACACGCCGGAGACAATCGTCGCCTTTCTGGCAACGGCCAGCCTGGGAGCGGTCTGGTCGAGTTGCTCGCCCGACTTCGGCGCCGGCGCGGTGGGCGACCGCTTCGCCCAGATCGAGCCCAAGGTGCTGCTGGCCGTCGACGGATACACCTACGGGGGCCGCGGGTTCGACCGCATGGATACCGTGCGTGAACTGGTGCGGTCGATGCCGACGCTCGAGCGAGTGGTCGTGCTGCCCTATCTCGATCCCGAACCCGACATTTCCGGCCTGGACAGGACTCTGACCTGGGACGCGTTGCTGGCCACCGATCCCGGAGCCGGACTGGCTTTCACCCGGGTTCCATTCAGCGACCCGCTCTGGGTGCTCTATTCGTCGGGCACGACCGGATTGCCCAAGGCGATCGTCCAGAGCCAGGGCGGGATCCTGCTCGAGCACCTCAAGAAGATGAACCTTCACCTCGACGCCCGCCCCGGTGACCGGGTTTTCTGGTTCACGACGACCGGCTGGATGATGTGGAACTTTCTGGTCTCCTGCCTTCTGACCGAGGCTGCGATCGTGCTGTACGACGGCAACCCCGGACACCCCGACATGGACACGCTCTGGCAACTGGCGGCCGACGCCGAAGTCACCTGCTTCGGCACCTCGGCCTCCTACATATCGGCCTGTATGAAGGCCGGTACCGAGCCCGCCAGGGGGCGTGACCTGTCGCGCCTGCGCGCGGTCGGCTCGACCGGCTCACCGCTGGCCCCCGAGGGCTTCGACTGGATCTACGAGCAGATCGGCGATGACACCTGGCTCTTTTCGACCAGTGGAGGCACCGACCTCTGCACGGCGTTCGTGGGCGGCGTACCCACCCTGCCGGTCTACCGCGGTGAGCTCCAGGCGCGGGCGCTGGGCGCCGCGGTCGAGGCCTGGGACGAGTCCGGACAGCCGCTGACCGGTGAAGTCGGCGAGTTGGTGATCACCGGGCCGATGCCCTCGATGCCGATCTACCTGTGGGGTGACCGGGACGGCTCGAGGTATCGCGACAGCTACTTCGACCACTACCCCGGGATCTGGCGGCACGGCGACTGGATCGAGATCACCCCGCGCGGCACCGCGATCATTCACGGACGCTCCGATTCGACCATCAATCGGGGTGGGGTACGCATGGGTACTGCCGAAATCTACCGGGCGGTGCTGGCCGTGCCCGAGATCGCCGACGCGCTCGTCGTCGACATCCCTAAAGCCGGGACCGAGGGCTGGATGCCGCTGTTCGTGGTCCTGGCCGAAGGGATCGAGATGAGCGACGGGCTGAAGGGACGAGTGGCCAAGGAGATCCGTGATCGCTGCTCGCCGCGGCACGTGCCGAACGAACTGGTCGAGGTCGAATCGATACCGCGTACTCTGAGCGGCAAGGTGCTCGAAGTCCCGGTGAAGCGGATCCTGACCGGCACTCCGCCGGAGGAGGCGGCGAGCCGTGACTCGCTGGCCAATCCGGAGAGCCTCGATTTCTTCGTCGAATACGCGGCCGGGATCGATTAGGTACGCCGACCCGACCCCGTTCTGATCAGCGCCCGGCCGGCCGGGCGGGCCTGGGCGCCCAATCGCCCGGTCCCTCCAGCCGGGCAGCTACCAGTGCGGCAAGTGCCAGAAAACCCCAGAAGCCGACCACGAGGACCGCGCCGAGCACGTCGCTCATGAAATGCCAGCCGGCGATCACCACGCCGGCCGCGACGAAGCCCCCGTAGGCCAGGCCGGCCACCGCCGCCCAGCCCCGCCATCGGGGAGGGGCCACCAGCCAGAGCGAGAACCCGGCCGAGAACGCCGCCGTGGTGTGGCCACTCGGATACCCGATCTCGATCGGATAGCTGGCCCCCAGCGCGCCCTGTAGCCGGGGGTGGGCCAGGATCAGCTTCATCAGCTGAGTGGTGAGGTTGGCGAACAGGACGACGCCGCCCGCCGCGAGCAGGTGCCACGGCCGGCCCCAGACCACAGCCAGGGCCGAAATCCCGGCCAGGGCCAGGGCCAGCGGCAACGGATTCGCCGAGTCGGAGGCGAACTCGGCAAGGCTCTCCCGGCCGGAGCCCGACGGGGCCAGCAGGTGGGCGGTCAGGGTGCTGTCGTAGTGGTTGAAACGGTCGGACCCGTAGAACAGGAGGGCGAGCAGCGCCACCCCGGCGGCACAGAGGAGCGCGCCGAGCAGCAGTCGTCTGATCAGGGGAGTCACCGCTGAAACCTATTCGCAGGGCTGCTTCGGCCCTGCACCGGATCGCTGCCCGGCCGAATCGAGGTGATCCCGCCGGGGCCCGGCTCAGGCCGGAGTGATCGGGTTGCGGCGTTCGGTGAACGAGCGGTCGCGGCCCTCGGCCAGATCGAACCGGCTGATCAGCTGTGACCGCAGGTCTGCGGGCTCTATCACCGCATCGACGACCATCTCCGAGGCAAGATGGAGCAGGTCCACTCCCTCGGCGTATTCTTCCCGTTTTTCGGCGATGAACCGCTCGCGGTCGGCTTCGTCCTCGATCGCCTGGATCTGGTTGTAGAAAACGGCGTTGACCGCTGCCTGCGGCCCCATCACCGCGATCGACGCGCTGGGCAGAGCGATACAGCAGTCGGGCTCGAATGCCGGCCCGGCCATCGCGTACAGACCGGCGCCGTAGGCCTTGCGCACCACCACTGAGATCTTCGGAACCGTGGCCTCCGACACGGCCGAGATCATTTTCGCTCCGTGGCGGATGATGCCCTGCTTCTCGACCGCGGTCCCGATCATGAACCCTGGGACGTCGGCCAGAAACAGCAGCGGGACGTTGAACGCGTTGCAGGTGCTGATGAACCGGGCCGCCTTGTCGGCCGAATCGACGAACAACACACCGCCCTTCTGCTTCGGCTGGTTGGCGACCACTCCGACCACTTTGCCGTCGAGCCGGCCATAGCCGACGATCAGCTCTTTGGCCCAGCGTTCATGCACCTGGGTGAACGAGCCGTCGTCGAGCAGCATTTCGAGCAGCTCCTCCATGTCGAAAGGAACGTTCTCGTCGGCCGGGATGATCGCCTCGATTTCCGCCAGAGAAGCCGGCGCCCTGGCTTCCACCGCCGGCGGCTCTTCGTGCCAGTTGGTCGGCATGTAGCCGAGATACCTGCGGCCGGCTTCTATCGCCTCCTCGTCGCTCTTGACCAGGAAGTGGCCGCAGCCGGACTTGGACGTGTGCATCTTCGCCCCGCCCATCTCCTCCAGCGAAACCGACTCGCCGATCACCATCTCGGCCATTCGCGGTGAGCCCAGGTACATCGAGGCGTTGCCCGCGCGCATAATCACCACGTCACAGAAGGCCGGGATATAGGCGCCGCCGGCTGCGCTCGGACCGAACAGCAGGCAGACCTGCGGAACCCGGCCCGACATCCGGACTTCGTTGTAGAAGATCCGGCCGGCTCCGCGCCTGCCGGGGAACATCCGGACCTGTTCGGTGATCCTGGCGCCGGCCGAATCGACCATGTAGACCATCGGGATCTCGAGGCTGAGCGCCTTCTCCTGGATCCTGAGGATCTTCTCGACCGTCTTCGGGCCCCAGGAGCCGGCTTTTACCGTGGGGTCGTTGGCCATCAGGGCTACCGGCCGGCCGTCGATCCGCCCGGTGCCGGTCACCACTCCATCGGCGCCGAGGCCTTCCTGGTCCCAGTTGGCCAGCAACGCCTCCTCGACGAAGCTGTCCTGGTCGAGCAGCAGGGCGACACGTTCACGAACCGGCAGCTTGCCCTGCTCGGCCGTCTTCGCGTGGTGACGCTCCGGGCCGCCACCCAGGGCGGCCTGGAGAGCCGGATCGAGATCCACCCTGTCCACAGCCGGCCCCGGTCTCCCGGTCCTAAAGGCCCGGGTTGACGGCTACCGGCTTCTCGCCTGAATAGTCGTAGAAACCGCGACCCGATTTCACCCCGTAGAAACCGGCGGCGACCATCTTGCGCAGAGTCGGTGGCGCGGCAAACCGGCGCTCACGGAACTCTTCGAACATCACTCCGGCGATCGAGTCGAGCGTGTCGAGACCGACGAAGTCAGCAAGGGTGAGCGGCCCCATCGGATGCCCGGCGCCCGCCTTCATCGCCAGGTCGATCTCTTCGATTGAGCCGATTCCCTCTTCGAGGCCCCTGATCCCATCGAGCAGGTACGGCACCAGGAGCCGGTTGACGATGAAGCCCGCCTTGTCCTTGGTCTCGACCGTGGTCTTTCTCAGCTTCGCACCGTACGCGAGGCCGGTCGCCATCGCGTCGGGTGAGGAGGTGACCGACTGGATCACTTCGAGCAGCGGCATGCGCTGGACCGGGTTGAAGAAGTGGAGCCCGATGAAGTTCTCGGGGCGATCGGTGACCGCAGCCTGGGTTATCACCGGAAGCGACGATGTGTTGGTCGCGAACATCGCTCCATCCTTGACGATTTCGCTCAGCTCCTTCCAGAGCTGGAGCTTCAGGTCGAGGTCCTCGGTTATCGCCTCGAGAACCATGTCGCAGTCGGCGAACTCGCCCTGGTCGAGCGTCGGGGTGATTCGCCCGATGATGCCGTCGGCATCTGACTGCTCGATCTTTCCCTTCTCGACCGCGCGCCCGAGCTGCTTGGAGATCTTTCCGATCCCGGCATCGAGCCGATCCTGTGAAAGCTCGGTCACGACCACGTCGTATCCGGCCTCGGCGCTCACCTGGGTGATGCCGTGTCCCATCAGGCCACACCCGGCCACGCCTATCTTCTTGATCTCCATACGGACTGTCCTCCTGGTGGAAGTTCTGTTCCCGGCTGGCCGGGCGACCGGAACGAGAGCCTAACGGGAATCAGGGAGCGAGTCGCGCCCGGACGGCGGGCCCGGCCGGGTTCCTGGTCAGCGCCGGCTCAGGCCGGTTCGACAGCGGAGGCGGCCATGCGCTCAACCATCTTTTCGCCGACCGCCTGGAGACCGCTCATCGGCCGGATCATCACCGACATCTCGACGATCTTGCCGTCGTCGCCGAACCTGAGCACATCGACCCCCTGGAGCAGGCGGTCACCGGACGCCGCATCGAATACCAGGGTGGCGGTGTCGCCGGTCTCGGTGTGCGCGAAGTACCGGAAGTTCTCGAGTACCTCGCTCACGTTGCCGAGCACGACCTTGATGGCATCCAGCCCCTCATAGGGCTTGAACGAAAACGGACTGTTGAAGACCACCTCGGGGTCGAAAAGTTCGTCCGCCGCTTCGAAATCCTTGGACTCGGCCGCTTTTCTGAACGCATCACTCTTCATGGGGCCAGTCTAGCGCCGGGGCCGGAATCGCGGCCCGGGCATCGGTGACTCACTGCCACTCGACTGGCCCGGCCCTCAGCACGTGAGAGCCGAGAGGGCGGTCGAGCACCTCCTGAGCCGCCGCCGAGGCCTCGATCAGCAGCCCCAGGTCCACCCCGGTCTCGATTCCCATCTCGCCGATCATCGAGACGACGTCCTCGGAGGCGACGTTCCCGGTGGCCCCCGGGGGGACCGGGCAGCCGCCGAGCTCGCCGAAGCTCGATTCGAACGATTCGATCCCCTCCTCCAGCGCTGCCAGGACGTTGGCCAGGCCCTGCCCGCGGGTGTCATGAAAGTGCGCGGTCAACTCGACCCCGGTCAGCCGGCGCCGGGCCTCGGCGAAGAACTCGCGGACCTGAACCGGATTGGCCATCCCGGTGGTGTCTCCGAAACCGATTTCGTTGCTGCCGGCGGCGATCAGCCGCTCGGCGATCGCGAAGACCCGGTCCTGACCCACCCTGCCCTCGTACGGGCAGCCGAATGAGGTGGCAATGACGCTGGTACAGCCGATTCCGGCGCCCCTGGCGACCGGGATCGACTGCTCGAGCCCGGCCAGCGACTCCTCGACCGGGCGGTTGACGTTCTTTTGATTGTGGGACTCGGAGGCCGAGAGAAAGAAGCTGGCGTCGTCAAACCGGTCACGGAGCTCCAGCGCGCGGTCCAGCCCCCGCCGGTTCGGGATAAGTACCGCGAAAGCGACACCCTCGCGACGTTCGATGCCCGAGAGCACCTCTTCTCCGTCGGCCAGCTGAGGGATCACGTCCGGACGAACGAAAGAGGTCACCTCGATCCGCTTCAGCCCGGTGGCCGAGAGCAGGTCGATCAGCCTGATCTTGTCGGACGTGGCGATGACCTCGGGTTCGTTCTGGAAGCCGTCTCGGGGTCCGACTTCGCGGATCCTGACCTCCCCGGGGAGCCGGCTGTCGCCCGGTGGGCTCAACCGTCCGCCCCGGCGTCGGGGACCTCGATCACCCGGCGCTCGTGGATTCCGACCCCGATGGTGCGGTCACCCTCCCGTACCTCGACCGCGAACCTCAGCTTGCGGTCATCGATCACCTCGTCCAGCCTGGCCCAGGCTGTGCACTCGGCGCCCTTGAATGCGCCGGCCACGTGCTTGATCGAGACCTCGAATCCGACCGTCGCCTTGCCGTCGTCGAGATGCGGTGCCGCCAGCAGGGTCGAGTTGTGCTCCATCATCCCGATCATCCCGGGAGTCGAGAGCACGTGAACGCCAATGGTCCCCCCTACGTCGGTGGTCAACCACCCGTCCACGGTGAAGTTCTCCTGGCGTTCGCTTCCCAGCTGTTCATTTATCGGCATGGCCGAAGAATAGACTCCGGCGCCGTGAGCGATAACCAGAGCAGACCAGTCATTCCTGTCCTCGGCGGCACCGGAGCCCTCGGCTCTGGCCTGGCAAAACGGTGGGCAAAGAGCGGGGCCGCCGTAATAATCGGCTCGCGGGTCGAGAGCCGTGCTGCCGAAGCGGCCGGGAAAGCGGCGGCCGAGAGCGGCGGCGAGGTCACCGGAATGAGCAACCAGGACGCGGCCCGGCAGGCGGACATCGTCTTTCTGACGATCCCGTTCCGCAACCAGTCGGAATACCTGACCAACCTGAAGGACGTCCTCAGGGAAGGTCAGATCCTGGTCGACTGTTCGGTCCCGCTTGCCGCCGCGATCAGCGGCAAGGCGACCCGGACGATCGGCATATGGCAGGGATCGGCCGCACAACAGGCCCAGGAGATGGTCCCGGAAGGGGTGACCGTGATCTCGGCACTGCACACGGTCAGCGGTCCCGGCCTGAGTGACCTCTCGGCCGAGCTCGACGAAGACGTGCCGATCTGTGGCGACCGCAAGGACGACAAGGCGAGGGTGGCCCGGTTGATCTCGATGATCGACGGCCTCCGGCCGGTCAACGCCGGCAGCCTCGAAATCTCGCGCATCGTCGAGCAGCTGACGGCTCTCCTGATCTCGATCAACGTCCGCTACAAGACCCATGCCGGAATTCGGTTCACCGGGCTGCCAGACGGCGACCCGTTCTCGTGAACCCGCCCGCGAAAGCAGGCCATCGGTCGTGAAGGTCGCGTTGCTCGCCGGAGGCACCGGCGGGGCGAAGCTCGCCGCCGGGATGCAGGACGTGGTCGGCGACGACCTGGCCGTGATCGCCAACACCGGCGATGACGTCGAAGCACTCGGTGTGTACGTCTCGCCCGATCCCGATCTGGTCACCTACTGGCTCGCGGGTCAGGTCGACCAGGTCCGGGGCTGGGGAATCAAGGATGACGCGTTCAACGTCTTCAAGCGCATGACCACATTCGGCGCGCCCGACTGGTTCTCGCTGTCCGACCTCGATCTCGCGGCCTGCCTGTACCGCCAGGACTTCATGGCCGAAGGTGGCCGGCTGACCGACGCTCAGGCCCAGATAGCCCGGGGACTCGGGGTAGGCGCCCGGGTCCTGCCGATGTCCGATCAACCGGTCCGGACCCGGATCATGAGCAGCGGCAGCTGGCGCGGGCTTCAGGAGTACCTGATCCTCGAGGGCGGTGCCACCGAGATCGAAGGCGTCGAGCTCGAAGGCATCGCAGAGGCCGAGCCGACTGCGGAGGTGCTGACCGCGATCGCCGATGCGGAATTGATCGTGATCGGGCCTTCGAACCCGGTGATAAGCATCGGTCCGATCCTCGCCGTCCCCGGAATCAGGGACGCGATCATCGCGGCCGAGGCCCCGGTCGTCGCGGTCAGCCCCTATGTCGCCGGGAAGGTGGTCAAGGGACCGACCGACCTGTTCATGAAGGCGATCGGACGCCCGACCACGGCCGCCGGCGTCGCTTCGCTTTATGACGGCATCATCGACGCGATGATCTGCGATGCCGATGACCCCGATCCTCCTCCGGCCGGGATCCGGGCGTTCTCGACCCCGACCCTGATGCACAGCACCGAGAGCCGCCGGAAAGTGTCAAGGGGGGTACTGAAGGTCGGCCTTCAGTTGACCGAGTCATGAGCACGATCCGGGCATGAGCGCGGTCGCGGTTGTCACCGCCAAGCATTTCAGCGAAGCCAAGCAGCGGATGGCCGATTCGCTCGACCCTGAGCTCAAGCGGGAACTCGTCGAAGCGATGCTGGCCGACGTGCTCGAGGCGGTCTGCGATGCCCGGATGATCGACACGACAGTAGTCGTGACCGGCGAGCCTGCCGCCGCCGCGCTCGCCGAATCGTCCGGTGCCGAGATGGTTCCGGACCCCGGCGGTATCGGCCATTCCGCGGCAGCCCTGCTCGGAATCAACCGTGCGCTCGATCTGGGCGCCGAGACCGTCATCCTCGTCCCCGGGGACTGCCCGCTACTCGTGCCGCGCGAGCTCGATCATCTTCTTACCGGCGTCCCCTCCCCGTTCGTGACAGTCGTTCCGGATCGGCACGGAACCGGCACCAACTCGCTGGTGCTCTCCCCCCCTGGAGCAATCGAGCCATCGTTCGGCGAAGGAAGCTGCCGGCGCCATCTCGACCTGGCCAGGGAGGCCGGCGTTCCGGGGGTCACCGAGGAGGTACCCGGGCTGGCGCTCGACCTCGATACCCC
>JBGUDX010000020.1:0-12857 GCA_041821645.1 Acidobacteriota bacterium | reverse complement strand
CCGCTTACCGAGGGCATCGACGGAACCCTGGCCCTGTTCACCTACGTGGTCGAGAGCACCGACAGCGACGGCAACAGAACCGAGACCGACTACCCGTTCACCATGATCCTGACCGAGTTGCCCGAGACTGCGGATCACCTGCCCGAACTGCTGGTCCAGCGCCAGTCCGGCCTCAAGGCGCTCGAGAAATTCGAGGACAAGTTCCGCAGCAAACACGAACGGGTCACGCTGGAAAGCGAGACGATGCGCGATCGCTACGAGATCTTCGTGGGCAAGGACCAGGACGCGGTCTGGGTGAGGAGGCTGTTCTCCCCCACGTTCATAGTCTGGCTCACCGATGCCCCGAAGAACTTCGCTTTCGAGCTGGTTGACGGCAACCTCTGTGCGTTCGTGCCGAAACACCGCGACAGCGCCGAAGGCCTGGACGAACTCGTGGGCGCCGGCTGCGCTGTCGCCCGCCGGCTCCGCGAAGAAGCCCTCGAGACCACCTGAGGCTCAGAACGCCGGCCCGAGCAGGGTGTCGCTGTTGGCGATTAGAGCCGCCACGATCAGGAGCAGGACCGATGGCACCAGCAGCAGGGCCACCACCAACTGGATCTTCGGCGCCGCCCGGGCCGCATCTTCCTCGATCACCCGCTTCTGGTCGCGCCGCAGGCCGCTCGAGTGGCGCCTGAGCTGTTCGGCGAGTGGTGATCCGAGCCGGCGCGAGCGCTCCAGGATCGCGCAGAGCCCGGCGACTTCGGGGCCGCCAACCCGTTCGCGGAGACCTTCCAGCGCAGCCGCCTGGCCTTTCCCCCAAGCCAGGTCCCGGCCGACCTCGCCGAGTTCATCGACCAGCGGCCCGCGCCCCGACCTGGCGAGATCGGCCAGGCTGCCGCCGAGCCCGCGCCCGGTGGCGACCGAAACGGCGAGCAGGTCGAGAGCGTCGGGCAGCGCGGTCGTCAGCCGGCGGTGCCGGCGCCTCGCCGCCCGCTCGAGCAGCAGGTCCGGCAGAAGGAAGCCGGCCGATCCCAGCGCCGCGGGCACGAGCGATCCGAACCGTCCCGGCAGGAAGGGCGAGAGGGCCAGCCCGAACAGGGCCCCGACCGCGGCTCCGGCGGCCTTGGCGGCCAGCACCGAGCGCGGCGAGAGAATTCCGGAGCTACCGGCCCGCCGGATCCGGTCGGGAAGGCCGAGGTTGAGCGCGGCCGCCGGCACCGCCTTCAGCTTTCCCGGTGGCACACCCCCGGCGTGCTCGCCGGAGGGGAACCGGCCGGGCCGGTCCCGGCCCCTCAGCAACTCGACCGCTCCGGCGAGGACCAGAGCCAAGGCGAGCAGTAGCGTGGCCACCCCGGCGGTCACGGCCGGCCCACTCTTGCCAGCCTGGAAATGACCAGGAACCCGGCTGCCTGAAACAGGACCGAGAGCCCGACGATGACCAGGGCGGGCGGTGACTTTGCGAGCGACCAGAGAAATCCCGGATTCAGTACCTCGATGAACAGGGCGGCGCCGGCCGGCATTGCGACCACCAGGTAACCGGTGAAGCGGGCCTGGGCGGTCGCCGAGCGGGCGTCCTCGGCAATCCGGTCCCGCTCGGCCGCGCCATCGGCGAAACGGCGGAGCAGAGCGGCGAGATCACCACCGGCCACCTGCTGGCTGGCCATCGCGGTCACGAAGGCATCCACCCTGGTGGAGTGAAAGCGGTCCGCCAGCGATTCCAGCGCGGCCGTCGTCGGTCTGCCCACGTTCAGTTCATGGCGGACCAGACCGAACTCGAAACGGGCCGGCCCTTCGAGTGAGCCGGTTGCGGCCGCCAGCGCTCCTCGCGGCGATTCGCCCGCGCTCAGGCCATCGGCTATCGCCCGGGCGACCTCGGGCAGGGCCCGCTCGATCGATCGCCGATAGCGCCGGCGGCTGTGGGAAATCGCGAAACCGGCCGCGACCGGACAGGCGACGGCCAACAGCAGCGCGAGGACGGCACCACCGATCCAGATCCCGGCCACCACCGCCCCCAGCCCAGCCAGGGAGATCAGGCGGAGACGTTCATCGGAGGTCGGCAGGTGGCCTTCGAGTCGGGCCCTCTTGAGCGGGGCCAGGGTGTCCCCGAGCCACTTCTCCGCTCCGGGGCTGCCGGTGAAGATCTGATGCAGCGAAACAGCGACGGCGGCTGCCGAAAACGCGCCCAGGAGCAGCGGAACGGGTCCGCCCGTCATCGAAGGCTCACCGATCGCCCGCCGTCGGACTCCGGCTCGGCCACGGTCTCGATCGCGGTCACCCGACGCCTGCCGTCCGGCTTACGCGCGATCTGTACGACCAGATCTATCCCGCGCCGGAGCTGGGCCGCGACCACGGCCTGAGGCAGCCCGATGCCGGCCATCAGGGCCAGCACCTCGAGCCGGCCGAGAGCATCGCCTGCCGAACTGGCGTGAACCGTTGACAGCGCCCCGTCATGGCCCGTGTTGAGCGCGGTCAGGAGATCGAGAGCCTCCGGCCCCCTGACCTCACCGATGACAATCCGGTCGGGCCGCATCCTGAGTGCGTTCTTCAGCAGGTCCCGGATCGTCACCTCCCCCCTGCCCTCAATGCTCGGGGGCCGGGACTCGAGCCGGACGACGTGTGGCTGGGCCAGACGCAGTTCGGCCGCGTCCTCGATCGTGACGATGCGCTCGGCCGGATCGAGAAAACCGGAGAGCGCATTCAGCAGGGTGGTCTTCCCCGAGCCGGTGCCACCACTGATCAGAATGCTGCGCCGGGCGCGGACCGCCGTAGCGAGGTGCTCGACCTGTGCTTCGGTGATCGTGCCGAGCCTGACCAGATCCTCGGGGCCGGGCCGCCTGGCCGGGAACCTCCGGATCGAGATCGCCGGACCGTCGACCGCCAGCGGCGGGATCACCACGTTGACCCTCGACCCGTCGGCCAGCCGGGCATCAGCCATCGGGCTCAGTTCATCGACCCGCCTGCCCAGAGGCGCCAGTATCCGCTCGATCGTGTTGCGCACCTGTTCTCCGTCGCCGAAGCGAACCGCGACCGGCTCAATCCGTCCGTTTCGCTCTACGTAGACCTCACCTGAGCCGTTCACCATCACTTCCTCGATCTCGTCGTCCTCGAGCAGTTGCTCGAGCGGTCCGAGACCGGTTGCCTCGCGGACGATTCGCTCGACAAGCTCCTGTCGCCGTTCCCGGGAAAGCAGCGCGGCCCGCTGTTCGACCGCCGCCCGGATCGCCTGATCGATGTCCTCGTGCCCTCCGTTCCCGCCGGCAGTGGCCGACCGGCGATCGGCAAGCGAGCCATGGATCTGGGCGGCGAGCCGGTCCAGGTGAGATCCAGGACCATCCGAGAGAGGGTTCATCCGCCGCCGCCTTTCCCGGGCAGAACCGTGATCCGCCGGGCGTAGCTCTCCGCGCCGACCAGCCGGACCGCCTGAGACCGGGTCAGGCCGAGCGTGACCCGGGTGAGCCCGGCCCCGGCATCGCTGTTCCCGGCCGGCTCGACCGAGATCAGCGGCACCCGTGATGCGGCGACAGTCGTGCCCCCATGGCCGCCCGGGCCGGGCTCACTGGTGACCAGCACGTCCACCGGGCCCCGGGTCCCGGTCAGCGCCCCGGCCCCCGACACCGCGATCTCGACCGGGTGACGACCCCGGCCGGGGTCGGGCCTGGCCGGCTCTGGCTTCTGTGGCGGACGCAAGGCATTGCCGGTCAGATAGCTGCCGGCGGGCATCGGTCCGACGGTCTCGAGGCCGACCGCCCGCTCGGGCCTGGCTATCGCCGCCGCGGGAACGAATCGCGCCGGCACCTTGCGCACTGACAGAAGGCGCGAGGCCATTTCCGGAGATATCAAGCGGCCCGCCGGCACCGCCTCGGTAACGACGATCACCGGTCTCAGCTCACCGTAGCTGCGGGCAACCGAAGAGGAGTAGCGGCTGATCATCGCGATCCCGAGTACCGCTGCCACACCGGCCATCCCCAGTAGGGCCACGACACGACGGCGCCGGCTCACCAGTTCACCCTGATCCCTCTCCGCCCCCGCGACGCGGGAGCCCCTACCGGCAGCACCATCACCGCCTTCGAGCCGGCTTCACCCAGTTCGAGCTCGAACCTGCCGCCATGCTCGCTGACGGTGCGCTCCACTACCTGGAGACCGTGACCGTGGCGTCCGGTGCCGCGCAGGCGGGCCGCCGCCCCACTCCGCAATTCCGCCCCGGCGTCCCGGCGATGAGAACGGCCGTTGTCCAGGACTTCGATTCGCAGTCGTCGGCCCACGGTCAGGGCGTTGACCGTGATCGCCGGGCCACCATGCTCGATCGCATTTGAGAGAAGGTTCTCCAGTGCCCCGGCGAGAGTCGCCCCGTCCCCGCGTAGCAGGGCGTCGGGCCCGATCCAGCGCAGTTCGATCCCGGCTCCGGCCAGTCGGGCCCGGGATCGCCACCTTCGAACGCAGGAGTCGGCCATCAGCCGGCATGCGATCAGCTCGTCCCGGCCACCCGCGCTCGCTTTGCCGTTCAGTTCGCGGTCGAGGTCTCCGAGTGCCCGGATCGCCTGCCAGAGAGGCAGCGTCGACGCGGGACAGGCTCCGCGAAGCGGGGACGTCGATCCCGCCCGGGTCCCCGTCCGCGGCGGGCCCGGGCCGGACAGAGCCAGGACCTGAAGCGGGCGGCGCAGTTCGTGCAGAGCCCGGTTTGCGGCGGTCCGGCGGTCGGCCGCTCGCTTTTCGCGCAGAACGACGAGCGGGAGCAGCAGTCCGACGAACAGCAGGACTGTCGTCGGGCCGTCCATCACGGGCCGACCAAGCGGTAGCCGACTCCCCAGCAGTTGACCACGTAGCGGCCACTGGCAGGGTCCAGTTTTCGGCGCAGGCGACTGGCGTGAGCCTCGAGAGTGCGGGTATGCCCCAGCGAGCGGTATCCCCACACATCGCGGAGCAGTTCCTCTTTGGTGAAGACCCTGGTCGGCTCACCGGCAAGTGTGACCAACAGGGAGAACTCCTTGTTGGAGAGCCCGACCTCCCGCTCGCCCACCGATACGGTCCGCTGTTCACGGTCGATCGAGATCTCCCCGGCGAGGATCAGCGACGGCGCCGGCCCCCGCTTTCGTCTCAGCACGGCGCCGATCCGGGCCAGCAGTTCGGAGTAGCGGTACGGCTTGACCACATAGTCGTCGGCGCCCTGCTCGAGGCCGCGGACCCGGTCGCGCTCGGTACCACGGCCGCTCAGGATTATCACCCCGAGTCCGGGGTCGAACCGGCTGACCGCCCGGTCGGGCTCCCTCAGTTCCCGCAGGACATCGAGCCCGGCCGCATCGGGCAGGCCCAGATCGAGCAGCAGCAGATCCGGAGTGCCGTACTGGCAGAGCCGCAGTGCGTCCGCGGCCGTCGGCGCTGCCAATACTCCGTAGCGGTCTGCCACGAGGTGATCTGAAAGCAGCTCGAGCGTGGCCTGATCGTCTTCACAGACGACCACCTGGGCGATCTCGGTTCGTTCCGGCAGCATGACTCCGATAGCCGTGGGCGGTCGTTTCTCTCCCCCTTCCGGGGCAGAGAGGCAGGTCCGGTTCACGCGGGCCCGGCTCGCTCACCGTCCCGGCCGGCCGAACGGGGCGGCACGATCTCCAGAACCGCGTCGGCCGCCCGGCGGCCGACGACCCTCCGGGGCGGCACGCCCCGGATCGTGCCCAGGGTCCGACCGCGATCATCGAGGAAGATCAGGTCCAGTTCGAACCGCATGCCGAAAGTGTGGATCGAGTGGCACCCCGGCAGCAACAGCCCGGCTCCGGCCTGTACCCGCTCCAGCCAGGCCAGTCCCAGTAGCCGCGAGGTCAACGTGGTGGCGATCGGGACCTCGATCCCGAACCCTCGCCACAGCCCGAGACCGTCGAATCGTGCAGTCCGGTACATGAGGCGCAAAGGGCCCCGGGCACCCTGATTCGCCCCCGGTCGAACGCGTTGACACCTGCAAGAAAGCATCCGGAGTGCAACCCCTCGTTCAGGCCTCCGCGGGCAGGACGGCGGGGGCGGTTCGGGAGGCATGATGCCGCTTGCGCCCGGGCCCGACGCTCGCGGCGATCAAGGCCTCAACTTTGGAACGAAAGACAACCCGCAGAGGGAACTACCAGTCGGGCACGGACTATGTGCTCGAATACGGCGAGCTTCGATTCGCCTTCAACGAACGCGACTTCAGTCAGCGGGTCGAACAGGCTGCCGTGCGACTCGGTTTCGCCGGCCCCGGCCTCTCCGCGGCCGAGATTCACGACCTGCTCCATCTGGCCGTGAGCGGCGAGATCGAGGAGCCTTCGTCCGAGCTCGGAACCCACATCATGAATCACTGGGAGGACCTGTCCGGACCGGCAAACCAGGGTTTTGTGCATTGGATCCGGCGGCTCGTGTTCCGTGGTGCCTGGCTCGACCAGCGAGTCAAGGAAGGTGAACTCGACATCGTTTTCGATGAGCAGCGCCAGAGCTTCGGCTACATCCAGCCCGAACGTGGCCCCGAGATGATCGAACTCGCCCGCGAGCCGTCCTGGCGTCGCGTCGCCTACCGCAGCTGAACCGGCCCTGCCGGAGCGGGGCCGAACCCGGCCCCGGAACCCCTACAGGTTGCCGAGCAGCTCTTCGTTGGTTTCCGAGCCTTTGATCAGCTCGGCCAACCGGGCAGCGGCGGCCACCGATTCCATGTCCTTGAGCTCGGCACGCAGTCTCCGCACGGCATCGATCTCGTTCTCGTTCAGGACCGCCTCCTGGCCGGAAATCGCGCAGGCGGCGACGTCCAGAGACGGCACGATCCCCGCCGCGGCGAGCCCGGCGTCCAGTCGGATCGTGGCGTTTTCGGTCGTGTGGACCGCATCCATCACGTCCTGGTCGCCTGGCGCCCCCCGGAGAGCGGTTGCGATCACGGTGACCGAGCCCGCCCCTTCCTCTTCAAGTTCCCGGCCGGTGCCGAAGAACGGCTTGACCGCCCCGGCATCGCCATAGGCGCTGCCCAGCCGGGTCAGCGAGTCGACGATGATGACCACGTCGTCACCGGCCTCAGCCTGGCGCTTGACCTTGGCCAGCGCCCGTTCGGCCACGCTTACCTGTTCGTGAGCGCCGAGATCCGCGGGTGCCGCGGCGATCTCGGCGCCGCCGACTTCGCGGCCCCAGGCGGTCACCTCTTCCGGTCGCTCGTCGATCAGCAGCACGGTCACTTTGGGTCCACCCTCGGATCCGCCGGCTATCGACCTGGCGAGAGACCTCAGGAAGCTGGTTCGGCCCGAGCGGGGCTCGGCCTCGACCAGGACCCGCTGACCGAACGCGAGCGGTGCCAGCAGGTCGACCGACCGGGCCAGCAGGTCGTCGGTTTCGGCCTTCAGCGGAATGTGACGGTTTGGCGCTACCGGAGTCAGCTTCTCGAAAGCCGGCGCACGATCATCTTCGGGCGGGGACCCGTTGACCATCTCTATCCGGACCAGGGAGGGGCGCCGCTCTCCCCTGCGAGCCGGCCTGACCGGCCCCTGAACCTCGTCCCCGGCGCGCAACTGGCAGCGCTTGATCTGAGCCGGGGAGACGTGGATACCGGCCTCGGGAAGGCCTTCCGCCTTGACCAGGCCGCTGCCCCTGGGCAGCACCTCGAGGATGCCGGTCGCTTCTTCCAGTTCCGGCTCGGAACCGGACTTCCCGTCGCCCTGGTCGGCGCCGTTCCGGTCGGAGCGGCCATCGCCCCGCGCGCCATCGCCCTGGCGGTCTTCGCCGGATCCGCCACGGCGCGAGCGGCCCCTGCCCCGCCTCCTCCGCGAACGGGACGAACTGCGCCCCTGCTCCTCGCCGCCGCCACCGGATCGACCGGCAGCGTCATCGCCGGCGGAGCTCAGCTGTTTGATCAGGTCCTCGCGCCGAAGCGAGCGGTACCCCTGGATATCGGCCTCGCCCGCAAGCTGGTGGAGTTCGGCCAGAGATTTCGACTCAAGATTCATCGCTCAAGGTTATTGAACGAGGTCGGTCGACGACACCCGCCCGGTTCGCGGAGAAGGCCGGTTTCAGGCCGTTGAAGCGGGGTTGAGGCCTTCCGCCTTGACAGTGTCGAGCCAGGACTCGATCTGCCGCCTCACCTCCGACCTCGACCAGCCGAGAGACCCGCCCATCAGCTTTGCGACGTCTTTGACCGCGTCGGCCGAATCGAGGCTTGACGCCGCGGTCAGCCCCAGCCGGGTCCGTCGGAGCAGTACATCCGCAAGGGTGCCGGCCTGTTCCAGCTCGACCGCCACCATCACTTCGGCCATCAGGTCGGGTCGGCCCGGCACGATCGGCCGGGCCAGCGCCGGGTCGGCCGCCGCCATGGCGAGCACACCCCGGGCGGCGTGCCCGTAGCGGAACGCGAGCTGGGCGACCGCATCCTCGCCGACGCCGGGAGGCGGATCAAGCGCCGCCGGGTCGATCTCCATCCCGAGCGGGATCTCGGCCGTCTGGCAGGGAGCCATCCGTCCCGATCGCTCGACGATCCGGTCGACCGTCTGCTTGGCCATACGACGCCAGGTGGTCAGCTTGCCTCCGGTGATCGTCAGCATTCCGGACGACGTCTCATAAAGCTCCGCCTGCCGGGAGATGTCAACCGATTTGCGCGAGTCGCCGGTGCTGATCAGAGGCCTCACCCCGGCATAGGCGCCGACGATGTCGGAGTTGGTCAGGGACTTACCCGAAAACCGGTTCACCGCGGCGAGCAGATACTCGAGATCATCGTTCTCGGGCGGAACCTCCTCGATCCCGCCGGAGTGATCGACGTCGGTCGTACCTACCAGGGTCCGCCCGTACCAGGGCAGCGCGAAGATCCTGCGGCCCTCACCGGCCGGGACGACGCAGGCGGCCCGCCCCAAGTCGAGATCGTCACTCGAGAGCAGCAGGTGGGTGCCCCGGCTCGGAGAGATCCTCGGCACGTCCTCTTCGCGCTCGATCTCGCCGGGACGGATCCGGTCGGCCCAGACCCCGGTCGCGTTGACGACGTTTTCCGCGTCCACCCGGATGGTCTCGCCCGACGCGCCGTCGGTGAACTCGACCCCGTCGGCCCTGCCCTTCGATTCGGTCACGCCGGTAACCGTCGCCCGGTTCAGGCAGACGGCTCCGAACCGCTGGGCCTCGCCGAGGATGGTCAGGACCAGCCGTACGTCATCGGTCTGGCAGTCGTAGAACAGGTAAGCCGACTCGGGGTCACGGTCGGCCAGCGACGGAATCAGCTCCAGCAGTTCGTCGCGATCGATCGTGCGATGCCGGTCCGGCGACCAGCCGCCTTCGGCTTCGCCGGAGCGGCGGCGCCTCCGGGTCTCGCGGCGCGGCCGCGCGCTGCTCGTTCCGGCCAGGACGTCGTATGCGTTGAGGCCGATCCCGACCATCCTGTCCGACTTCTCATCACCGAAGGTCGGCACCAGAAACGGCGTCGGGTAGACCAGGTGCGGCGCCAGCTCGACCATCAGCTGCCGTTCGACCAGGGCCTCCCGGACCAGGCCGAGGTCGAAATTCTCGAGATAGCGCAGACCGCCGTGGACCATCTTCGACGATCGCGACGAAGTCCCGATCGAGTAGTCACGACCCTCGAGCAGGGCCACCGAATAACCCCTGGATGCCGCATCGAGCGCGACCCCCGCGCCGGTTATCCCCCCTCCGATGACCACGACCTCGAACTTCTCGCCGGCGATCGCTTCGATGGTCTCACCGCGGGACAGCATCAGCGGATCACCAGCCCTGTTTCCGGACCAGGAGGACCGTGCCTCCGGCGAGTCCGCCCGAAACCAGCAGGCAGATCAGGAATGCCAGCACCGGCGACGGCTCGGATCCGGCCCGCGAAGCCGCCAGCAGCGCTTCGGCGGGCACCACCGGAACCACCGGAGCGCCGGTCCCGGGCACGGCACCGCCGGAGTCGCCTCCCGATCCGGCCTCTCCCCCCGCAGATCCGCCGTTCGTCCCCGGCGCGGCCGTGCCGCCCGATCCGCCGTCGGCATTCGTGGTGGGGCTGTCCGCGCCGCTGCCGCCGTTCAGAGACGACGAGCCGGGATCGAACGAGCCGGTCGAACCTCCGCCGCTCGAGCCGGAACTGCCGCTGCCGCCCGACTCCGATCCCGAACCCGGAGAGGCTCCGCCGGACCCGCCCGAGTTCGGCCGCTTTTCGCTTTCCCGGGGCGGCTCGCCGACCGGAAGGGAGCGGCCCGACAGGCCGACAATGGAGTCGGCCGTCACCCAGACCCGGGTCTGGTCACTGGTCTTCGAGTACCAGATGCTGCCGTTTTCCTGCTGACGGGCCTCGAGGTAGTCGGTCGGGGAATTGCCGTTGCGGGTAAGGAACCTCGGGCCCTTCCCCCTCGCGGCGAGCCCCTGCTGGACGAGCGTGGTCGACTGGGAGTTCACGACCGACCCGGAAACGAAACCGCCGGAGGACTTCTGGGCCCCCTCGAGGTACTCGATCGCCATGCGCACGGCCTCGCTGCCACCGATCGCCATCAATGAGGTTCCGGTCGAGTCGGGATCACTTTCTGCGCCGGAGGCGATGCCCCAGCCACCGTCACCCGAAGAGTTCTGGGCACCCCTCAGCCAGTCCGCGGTATGGCTTGCCGGATCGCCGGCTCCGGCCGAGCGCAGGGCGAGAACCGACCACGCCGAGACGTTCACGTCGTTGCCGAAAGAGCCGTTTGAACCGCTGCGATTCTTCAGCCCCTTGACCAGGTTGCGCCCCGCGAAATCCCTGGGATCGGACCCGACCGTCTTCAGCGCGAGTACCGCCAGGGCGATCTCGCCGGCTTCGTTGATCTCCTTCTTCGAAGCGACCAGGTAGTCGAGCGGGGTATTGCCACCTTTCCGCACGTCGAGCGGGTTCAGCTTCACGCTGGCGAGCCCGATCATCGCCCGACTGGTGATGCGCGGTGACGATTCGCCGTCTGGCGTCACCGGAAAGCCTCCGTCGCCGTTCTGCTGTCCCACCAGCCAGTTCCGTGCTTTCTGCGCGGCGGCCGTGGGGGCCGCTTCGGCCGGCGGCGCGATCAGCACGGCCCCGAGCGAGACGGCCATCAGCAGGAAGCCGGCGACCGGCGTAACCCGGCTCCACTCGAACCGCTCGCGAAAACGCCTCAGTGCGGCGACCATGGCGGGGCCGGCCGCCAGGGCGAAGATCACGTTGCCGGATATGTGTGCGATGTCGAAGGGAATGGATCTGGCCTCCAGTGCAAGGTATCGCTCCAGAGATATTTCGCCGCCGAAACTGACCATGCTCTGAAAATTCATCCAGGCGCCGAAAGCGAGCCCGGCAAGCCCACATGCCAATGCGAGCGTGTACCGGTTGCTCCGGCCACGGGTCAGATGCCAGAAGATCCCGCCTGCGATCCCGGTCACGCCCCAGCCGACCATCTGCCACGGGGTCCAGACGCCCTGCCCCAGCCAGAAATTGGAGATCAGCCCCCCCAGCGCGCCCACTGCGAAGCCGGGGGCCGGTCCCAGGGCGTAGCCGGCGAAAAAGACGATGTCGGTGGTTGCGACCACGTTCGGGATCGGTGCCAGCAGGATTCTGCCGGCGACCGCCAGGGCCGCCAGAACGGCGACCAGGGCGACGATCTGCGACGGCGGGCGCGAGCGCTCGTACCAGAACATGCCGGCCCCGAGGACCAGCATCAGTAGCGCCAGGGTGCCGAGTTGCCAGCTCATTCCCGGATCTCCGTCGCCGCCGGATCGCCGATCAGGCGTGCCCCTTCCTCAACCGCGATCAGCCCGGGTCGGTCGAGCACCCTTGCAACCTCCGATGAGAAGTACCACCCTCCGGACAGCACGGTACGGGCGGGCGCATCGGCGATCAGGTCACCGTCGCCGAGCAGGATCACCCGATCGGCGAAGGTGACCGCGAACTCGACATCGTGAGTCGAGATCATCACCGCCGCACCCCGTTCGGCCAGCAGGCCGGCCAGGCCTGCGAGCCCGTCCTTGAGCGACCGGTCCATGCCCCGGGTCGGTTCATCAAGGGCGATCAGGCCGGGAACGTCCCCGCCTTCGATGCGGCCGGCCAGGGCGATGGCCAGCGCCAGGCGCTGTCGCTCGCCGCCGGAGAGATCACGTGGATCGGCCTCCGGCGAAATCGAAAGGCCGACCGCCGCCATGGCCGCCTCCGCGGACGGCCCGGAGAGCTCGTCCCCGACCCGCTCGCGCACCAGGAAGTCCCCCGGGTTCTGGGTCAGCAGGGCGATCCCGTTTCCGGCGTCGATGCTTCCGCTGGCCGGTTCGACCAGACCGGCGGCGGTCCGCAGGAGGGTCGATTTCCCGGCGCCGTTTCGCCCCATCAGGGCGACCTTCTCCCCCGCCCCGACGTCGAGATCGACCGCCCGCAGGACATCGACCGGGCCGTTCCCCGGATCGAGTTCGACCCACAGTCCCCTGGCGTGCAGGGCGCCGTCGTCGCGGCCCCGCCGGCCGCTCTTCCGAAACCTGGGCCGACGGGATCCGTCCCCGCTGGACCGACCGTCGTCCCCGGAGCCCCGCCCCGGAACGATGCCCCTGGTCCTGAGGGTCGCCCGGGCGTCACGGACCCCGACCGGCAGCGGGTCGACTCCGGCCAGCGAGAACATCCTCGAGGCCGGGGTGGCGAGCGCCGGTTCGGTTGCGACCGCATATTCGAGGAACTCCCGGGGTGCCCCGTCGAAGCCGACTCGGCCACCGTCCAGGACCACGACCCGGTCGGCCGCGGCAAGGCACCGCTCGAGCCGGTGCTCGGCCAGGACAACGGCCACCCCCCACTCCTCGTTCAGCCGCCGGAGCAGCCAGATCAGTTCGTCTCCGGCGACCGGGTCGAGTTGTGATGTCGGTTCATCCAGCAGAATCAGCGGGGGCCGGGTGACCAGGGCCACCGCGAGCGAGACCCGCTGGAGCTCGCCCCCGGATAGCGT
>JBGUDX010000019.1:0-13242 GCA_041821645.1 Acidobacteriota bacterium | reverse complement strand
CGGGCTGGTTCAGGTCGACGAGCTGTATCTGACGCATTTCCACCTCGACCACTGCCTGGGGCTGCCCGGGCTGCTGAAGACCTACGACCTGAACGACCGGACCGAGCCACTCCGGCTTTTCGGGCCGGTCGGGCTGAAACGCCTGATGGATGACTTCTCCCCCTTGATCGGACGGCTGGGTTACCACCTCGAGCTCGAGGAGTTGCGTCCGGGCCAGATCGTGCCGCACCGGAACTACGAGATCGAAGCGGTCGCGGTCGAACACCGCACCACCGCGCTCGGATATGCCCTGCTCGAAGACGACCGGCCGGGCAGGCTGGACCCCGAGGTGGCCCGGAAGCTCGGGGTCGAATCCGGCCCCGATCTGGGCGCCCTGCAGGCCGGGGACGCGGTCACCGGCAGGCAGGGGGAGGTGAAACCGGAGCAGGTCATGGGCGAGGACCGGCCGGGAAGGGCCGTGGTCATCACCGGAGACACCGGTCCGTGCGAGGCGGTGGCCGAGGTGGCCGCCGAAGCCGACCTGCTGATCCACGACTCCAGCTTCGTCACCGAAGACGCCGAGCGGGCGGCCGAGACCGGTCATTCGACCTCGGCCCAGGCTGCTGGCGTCGCATCCAGGGCCGGGGTGAAGATGCTGGCACTGGTGCACATCTCGGCCCGGTACCACGTCGGAGCCGCGCTCGACGAAGCAGTCGAGGTATTCCCCGACACGGTCGCCCCCCGTGATTTCGACCTGGTCGAGTTGCCGTTCGCGGAGCGGGGCGGGCCGGAGCTGATCCGGGACGGGGCCCGCTCTGAGCCTGCGACGGGCGAGTCGTCCGCCCCGGACGGGGAGCCCTCGGGACCGGGCTCGGCAGAGGGCTGACCGGCCGGCGACCCGAACCGGGTGCGCCGGATCGGGTGCTAGGCTGTGCCACGTCGGTTCCTTTAATCAGGTCCTGAGAGGCCAAGAAGGGTCGCAGTGAGCGTAAAACCAGTCATGGATTCGAGCGATGTCGAGCGCACCTTGCGCCGCGTCGCCCACGAGATCCTCGAGAAGAACCCCGATCCGTCCGGTTGCGCGATCGTCGGGATCCACACCCGGGGCGCCGTCCTGGCCGGACGTCTGCACAAGATCCTTACCGAACTCGCCGGCGAGGATTTCCCGCTGGGCGAGATCGACATCTCCTTCTATCGCGACGACGTGAACGCCCGCCAGGTCGGCGCCCAGCCGGTGGTCCACGCCACCCGGCTCGATTTCCCGGTCGATGGCAAGACGATCATCCTGGTGGACGACGTGCTGTACACCGGCCGCACGGTCCGCGCCGGAATCGGTGCCCTGTTCGACTACGGTCGCCCGGCCAGGATCCAGCTCGCCGTGCTCTGCGACCGCGGTCACCGCGAGCTGCCGATCAGACCGGACTACGTCGGCAAGAACCTGCCGACCTCGCCGAACGAGCGGGTCTCGGTCGAACTGGTCGAGACCGACGGCCGGGACGGCGTCTCGATCATCAGCCCGGTGGAGGCGGTCTGATGAAGCACCTGCTGAGTATCGAGGACCTGGAGCGGGAGCAGGTCGAGATGATCCTGGAGCGGGCCGAGAGCTTCGCCGAGGTCACCCGACGTGACATCAAGAAGGTCCCGACCCTGAGGGGGCGCACGGTGGTCACCCTCTTTTACGAGTCGAGCACCAGGACCTCCTCTTCGTTCGAACTGGCAGCCAAACGGCTCTCGGCCGACGTCGTATCGGTCAAGGCGAGCGGCTCCTCCGTCGACAAGGGCGAGTCACTCAAGGACACGGTCGAGACGCTTTCGGCCTACGAGCCGGCCGCGATCGTCATCCGTCATCCCTACGCCGGTTCCGCCGCGATGCTGACCGATTGGGTCGAGGCCTCGGTTATCAACGCGGGGGACGGGATGCACCAGCACCCGAGCCAGGCCCTGCTCGACGTATTCACACTGAAGAACCGCCTCGGATCGCTGGAAGGCAAGCGGATCTGGATCGTCGGCGACGTCCTGCACAGCCGGGTCGCCCGGTCAAACATCCAGGCCTTCATCCTGATGGGCGCCTCGGTCACGGTCTGCGGGCCGCCGACCCTGATTCCGCGGGGCATCGAGGCCTCGGGCTGCGAGGTCCGGCACTCACTGGACGAGATCGATACCGCCGACGTGATCTATCTGCTGCGCATGCAGCGGGAGCGCATGGGGGAGAACTTCGTTCCGTCGATCCGGGAGTACGCGCGGCTGTTCCAGATCAACTCCCGCCGGCTCGGGCCGCGTCAGCTGGTCATGCATCCCGGGCCGGTCAATCGCGGGATCGAGATCGGTTCTGACGTGATCGATTCCGACCAGTCGCTGATCGCCGACCAGGTGGCCTCGGGCCTGGCGGTACGGATGGCGATCCTCTACGAGTTGCTGACCGGTACCGGCGGGGTCGAGGCCGAGTCGGACGGCGACGGCCCCGTGCCGATCGGGGAGCCGGCGTGAACCACATCCCGGAACCGCTGCCGATGGAGCTGCCAGAGCCTCTGGTCCAGCGCCCGGGCCCTGACGCCTCGCTGCTGTTCCGCGAGGTCGAGGTGCTCGATCCGGGTGCCGGGATCGACGGCCGCTACGACGTCCTGATCCGGGAAGGTCGCGTAGTCGAGTTGTCCGAGCCGGGATCGCTCGAGCCGGACGATGATCTGGAGCTGGTCGAAGGCGCCGGCCTGAAGCTGTTCCCGGCCTTCTTTGATCCTCACGTCCACTTCCGCACTCCCGGCCAGGAGTACAAGGAGGACATCGCGACCGGCACCCGCTCGGCCGCAGCCGGAGGGTACGCCGGGGTGCTGGCTATGGCCAACACTTCGCCGCCCGTTTCGGACCCGGCCGATATCGAGGCGCTGCGGCACCGGGCCAGGATCGAGGCTTCGGTCCCGGTCGGTTTCATGGCGACGGTCACCCGTGACATGGCCGGCGAAGAGCTGACCGACATGGCGGAATTGCGCGAGGCCGGCGCGGCCGGCTTCACCGACGACGGCCTGCCGATCGCTAGCCCCAGGATCCTGCGGCGGGCGCTCCAGTACCAGCAGATGAGCGGCGGTGCGATAGCCCTGCACGAAGAAGACCCGGATCTCTCGGCCGGAGGGGCGATGCATGAAGGCGAGGTCTCGATGGCACTCGGCCTGCGCGGCGTGCCTTCGATCTCGGAGTCGGTGATGATCGCACGCGACGCGGCGATCGCCGGCTATGAAGGCGGCCGGATCCAGGTGCAGCATCTCTCCGCGGTCGAGTCGGTCGAAGCGGTGAGGCAGGCCAAGGCGGCCGGGGTGGACATCACCTGTGAGGTGACGCCGCACCATCTCTGCCTGACCGATGAGGCGGTTCGTGACCTCGATGCCTCGCGGCACAAGATGAACCCGCCGCTGAGGTCGGAGCGTGACCGCCAGGCTCTGATCGAGGCGCTGCTCGACGGCACGATCGACTGCATCGCGACCGATCACGCCCCGCACGCGATCGAAGAAAAGGAGGTGCCGTACGAGGCGGCGATGATGGGCGTGACCGGGCTGGAGACCGCGTTTTCCTCCCTGTTCACGGAACTGGTCGAGCCGGGGTTGATACCGCTCGAGCTGCTGGTCGAGAAGCTCGGCTCCGGCGGCGGGCCTTTCGGCATCGAGCAGTTCAAGGTCGAAGCCGGGGCCCGGGCCAACCTCTGCCTGGTCGATCCCGCGGCAACCTGGACGGTCGGGGAGGACGGGTACGAGAGCCGCTCGGCCAACTCATGGTGCGCCGGGCGCAGCCTGAACGGCAGGGTGCTGATGACCGTGGCCGACGGCCAGGTGGCCTACCGCCTGCGTTCTTTCAGCATGGGCGTGGCATGACCGCGCTCAAACCGGGATACGTGCTGCTCGAGGACGGCAGCCGATACGACGGACTGCTCTGTGGGGCGGAAACGCCGGGCACCGGCGAGATCGTCTTCAACACCGCGATGACCGGCTACCAGGAGGCCGTGACCGACCCGTCGTACGCCGGCCAGGTGATCACCTTCACCTACCCGATGGTCGGCAACTACGGCGTTTCCGGGGCGGCAATGGAGTCGGGCGGCGCCCACGCCCGAGGGGTGATCATGCGCGAGGCGAGAAACGGCGATGACGCCGCCACGGCCGAGGGCGGCTGGCTGGACTGGCTCACCGAAAGGGGGGTCTGGGCCATCACCGGAGTGAACACCCGCGCCCTGGTGCGGCAGATCCGTGATCGCGGGGCGATGCGCGGTGGCATATTCCCGGCCGAGGTGGGCCCGGAAGAGGCGTCCCGGCAGGTGGCGGCCGAACCTTCGATGGCGGGGTCCGACTTCGCCAGCCGGGTGACCCCGGAGCAGGCGATCGAACATCCCGGCGACGGTCCGCACGTGGTCGCGATCGACACCGGGATCAAGGCGAGCATCGTCGGGCAACTGCTGGAAAGGGGCTGCCGCGTGACCCTGCTGCCCTGTTCGAGTGACCCCGCGGCGGTGATCGAACGCGATCCGGACCTGATCTTTCTGGCAAACGGCCCGGGCGACCCGGCGGCCGTGGACGGAGTCGTCGAGACGGTCCGGGAACTGGTCGGCAAGCGGCCGATGGTCGGAATCTGCCTCGGCCACCAACTGCTCTGTCGCGCGGTCGGGCTGGAAACCTTCAAGCTGCCGTTCGGCCATCGCGGTTCGAACCACCCGGTCAAGGACCTGGAGACCGGGGTGATCGAGATCACTTCGCAAAACCACGGGTTCGCGGTGTGTGGGCCGGGCGGAGACCGCACGATCGAGGCAGACCGGCCGGTGCGGTGGCGGACCGATTTCGGTGAGGCGGTGCTCTCGCACATCAATCTCTACGACCGCACGATCGAAGGACTGAGGCTTCCGGACGCCTCCGCGATGACCGTGCAGCACCATCCCGAGGCCGGCCCCGGCCCGCGTGACTCCCGCCATCTGTTCGACCGGTTCCTGGAGCTGGCCCGATGATCGGCCGAACCGGGAAAACGGCGGACTGATGCCTCGGCGCGACGACATCCGGAAGATCCTGCTGATCGGCTCGGGGCCGATCGTGATCGGACAGGCGGCCGAGTTCGACTACTCCGGGGTGCAGGCCTGCAAGGTGCTGCTGGAGGAGGGCTACGAGGTGGTCCTGGTCAACTCCAACCCGGCCACGATCATGACCGACCCCGAGTTCGCGACCCGGACCTATGTCGAGCCGCTTTTGCCGGGCCCGGTGGCGGCGATCATCGAAAAGGAGCGTCCGGACGCGCTACTGCCGACCCTCGGGGGGCAGACCGCGCTCAACCTCGCCATGGATCTGGCCGCCGACGGCACGCTGGAGAAGTACGGGGTCGAACTGATCGGGGCCGACCGTGAGGCGATCACCCGGGCCGAAGACCGCGAGGTGTTCCGCCAGGTGATGCAGGGGGCCGGGATCCGGATCCCCTGGTCGCTGACCGTGGAGAGCGTCGGGCAGGCTCTCGAATCGCTCGACGGGGGCGGCGCTTCATTGCCGGCGATAGTGCGGCCTGCTTTTACCATGGGCGGCCAGGGCGGCGGCATCGCCGAGACCCGCGAGCAGCTTGCCGAGGTCGTGGAAAAGGGGATTGCGGCCAGCCCGATCGGTCAGGTCCTGGTCGAGGAATCGGTGATCGGCTGGGGCGAGTTCGAACTCGAGGTCATGCGCGACAGGAACGACAACGTGGTGATCATCTGCTCGATCGAGAACCTCGATCCGATGGGGGTCCACACCGGCGACTCGATCACCATCGCCCCGGCCCAGTCGCTGCCGGACCCGGTCTACCAGTCGCTGCGCGACACGGCGATCAAGGTGATCCGGGAGGTCGGCGTCGAGACCGGCGGCTCGAACGTCCAGTTCGCGGTCAATCCGGCCGACGGAGAGATCGCAGTGATCGAGATGAACCCACGGGTCTCGCGCTCCTCGGCCCTCGCCTCGAAGGCGACCGGGTTCCCGATCGCGAAGATGGCGGCGAAGCTGGCAGTCGGTTACGCACTCGAGGAGATCCCGAACGACATCACCAAGGCGACGCCGGCATCGTTCGAGCCGACGATCGACTACGTGGTGACCAAGATCCCGCGCTTCGCCTTCGAGAAGTTCCCCGGAGCCGACGACCGGCTCTCGACTTACATGCAGAGTGTCGGCGAGGTGATGTCGATCGGGAGGACCTTTCGCGAATCGTTCGCCAAGGCGCTCGCCTCCCGCGAACTCGACGCCCCGGCAGAGATACCGGAGTCGACCGACGAGCTGCTCGAGATGATCTCGGTCCCGACTCCGAACCGGATCGACCAGATTCTGGCCGCATTCGGCAGGGGGGTCGAGATCGAGCAGGTCCGTTCCCGCACCGAAATAGACCCGTGGTTCCTGCACGAGCTGCTCGAGCTGGCGACCGATGGCGACGGAACCGGGGGCCTCGAACGCATCTACAACTCGGTCGACACCTGTGCCGCCGAGTTCGAGGCGGCGACCCCGTATTACTACTCGTCCCACGAGCCCGAGGGCTCGCCGTCCGAGGTCCGCAGAGGCGACCGGCCCTCGGTGTTGATCCTGGGTTCGGGGCCGAACCGGATCGGCCAGGGGATCGAGTTCGATTACTGCTGCGTCCACGCCGCGATGACCGTCCGCGAGTGTGGCCGCGACGCGGTCATGGTCAACTGCAACCCGGAGACCGTCTCGACCGACTACGACACCTCCGACCGGCTCTACTTCGAGCCGTTGACCCTCGAACACGTGCTGGCGATCTGCGAGCAGGAGCGGCCCGAGGGGGTTGTGGTCCAGTTCGGAGGTCAGACCCCGCTGAAGCTGGCCCAGGGCCTCAAGGATGCGGGCGTTCCCCTGCTCGGCACCCCGGTTGAATCGATCGATGCGGCCGAGGACCGGGCCAAGTTCGGCGCGCTGATCGACAAGCTGGGCATCAAGCCGCCGCCGTACGGAACCGCGATGTCAGCGGCCGAGGCGGAAGTGATCGCCGAAGGGATCGGGTACCCGCTGCTGGTCCGGCCGTCGTTCGTTCTCGGCGGGCGGGCGATGGAGATCTGCTACTCGCCGGAAGACCTGGCGACCTACCTGAAGACGCACGTCAAGGCCTCGCCGGAACATCCGCTGCTGCTCGACCGCTTTCTCGAGAACGCGATCGAGATCGATGTTGATGCACTGTGCGACGGCGAGCAGGTCTTCGTCGCCGGCATCATGCAGCACGTCGAGGAGGCCGGGGTCCACTCCGGTGATTCCGCCTGCGTGCTGCCCCCGATGAGCATCGGCGCCGAGATGCTCGAGGAGATCAAGGCGGCGACTTCGGCGATCGCGATGGAGCTGGGGGTGATCGGGCTGCTCAACGCCCAGTTCGGCCTGGCCGGCGGCGAGCTGTTCGTGATCGAGGCCAACCCACGGGCCTCGAGGACGGTGCCGTTCGTCTCCAAGGCGGTCGGAGCCCCGCTGGCCAAGATCGCCACCCGGATCATGCTCGGTCAGAAACTGGCCGACCAGGACCTGCCCGAAGGCAACCGAGACCACGTATCGGTCAAGGAGGCGGTTATGCCGTTCTCGCGGTTCCAGGGCGCCGATTCAGTCCTGGGCCCGGAGATGAAGAGCACCGGGGAAGTGATCGGGATCGGTCCGGACTTCCCGACCGCGTTCGGCAAGGCCCAGGCGGCGGCCGGCGCGGCGCTCCCGGAGTCCGGCACGGTGTTCATCTCGGTGACCGACACCGACAAGGCGGCAGCCACACAGTTGGCCACCCGGTTCCACGATCTCGGCTTCAGCGTGGTCGCCACCGCGGGAACGGCCCAGGCGATCTCGCGCATGGGAATCCCGGTCAAGAGCATCAAGAAACTCGGCGAGGGCTCGCCTCACGTGGTCGATCTGATCGAGAACCGCCAGTGTGACCTCTTGATCAATACGCCGACCGGGTCCGGGGCCCGGGCCGACGGCTACGAGATCCGTTCGTCCGCGGTCCGGCACGGGATCCCCTGCGTGACCACGCTGACCGGCGCGTCGGCCGCGGGTCGCGCGATCGCGGCCAAGCTGCAGGGGCCGGGGGAAGTGCTCTCGCTTCAGGAGCTTCATGCCGGCTGACCGGCCGCTCGCTCCGTTCGGACGCCGTCGCTGCCGGGTCGGCGAGAGCCACGCGACCGGCGGATACCGGATCTTCAGCCTGATCGACGAGACCGGGCCGCAGCCGGCTCCGGGCCAGTTCTACATGCTCACCGCGGCCGGCGACTGGCAGGGGGAAGGGGGGCGGCCGTTCCTGCCGCGGGCGGTCTCGGTGGCCAGGGCGACCGGGTCCGGCGGAGCGGTCAGGCTCGACTTCCTGATCGAGGCGGTCGGCCCGGGAACCGCTCGCCTGGCGGCGCTCGCCCACGGTGACGAATGCTTCGTGGCGGGACCGTTCGGGCGTGCTTTCACGATGCCGAAAGATCTCAACCCGCAGGCGGCCGGGGCGATTCTGGTCGGCGGCGGGATCGGGATCGCGCCGCTGGCGATTCAGCGGAAGGCGCTGACCGGCCGCGGGGTGCCGAGCCGGACCCTGCTCGGGTTTCGTGATCGCGCCCACTCCGGGGGCGTCGAAGAGCTTTTCGGCTGCGAGGAGACACGACTCGCGTTCGAGGACGGCAGCTCCGGTCACGCCGGCTACGTGACCGACCTTCTGTTGCGCATGCTCGAAGGTGACGACCCGGGCGGCAGTGTCGTCTACGCCTGCGGGCCTCCGGCGATGCTGGAAGCCGTGCGGGGGCTGTGCGCCGGCCGCTCGGTGCCGGTCGAGTTGGCGCTCGAGTCACCGATGGCCTGCGGATACGGCGCCTGTTTCGGCTGTGCCGTGCCCCGGGCCGACGGCGGGTACCTGCGGCTCTGCGTGGACGGGCCGGTCGTGCGCGGTGATGAAGTGGCGAGCGCGATGGCCGGGGAGGCGGCCGAACGATGAGCGGTACGGGCGCCGGAGAGATCGATCTCTCGACTGAACTGTGCGGCATCCCGCTGTCCGGCCCGGTGCTGAACGGTTCCGGGACCTTCGACCTTCCTGCGGCCAGGCGGGCGTTCGGTCAGTCGGTGCTCGATGAATTCCCGTTCGACTGCTTCGTCTCCAAAACGATCACCGTCGAGCCACGGGCCGGCAACCCGCCGCACCGGCTCTGGGAAACCCCGTCGGGCATAATCAATTCGATCGGCCTGCCCAATCCCGGCCTGACCGTCTTCTGCGAGCGCTACCTCGAAGCACTCGCCGAACTGCCGGTCCCGCTGATCGTCTCGGTGATGGCCGACAGCGCCGAGGGGTTCGCCGAACTGGTGGAAACGGTCGGTGCGCGACCGGGAGTGGCCGGCCTCGAGTTGAACGTCTCCTGCCCGAACGTGCACTCGGGGCTGATCGTCGGCGAACAGCCGGACGAGATCGCCGGCCTGATGAAGAGCCTGCGTCCGCTCACCGATCTGCCGCTGGTGGTCAAGCTGACCCCGAATGTGGCCAACCCGCATGAGGTCGCGGCGGCGGCAGAAGCCGGCGGCGCTGACGCCCTCTCCCTGATCAACACCCTCAAGGCGACCGCGATCGACCCCGACCACAACCGGAGCTGGCTCGGGGCGGGCGGCGGAGGCCTTTCCGGGCCGGCCGTCCGACCGGTCGCCCTGGCTCAGGTGCGGGCGGTCGCTGCCTCGGTATCGATCCCCGTCGTCGGCATGGGCGGCATCACCGACGGCGAATCTGCACTCGAATTCATCCTCGCCGGAGCTCGGGTGGTGGCGGTCGGAACCGAGAATTTCCGCGACCCGCGGGCCGGCCTGGTGGTCCGCGACGGCCTCGGGCAGGCCCTGCGGCGACGCGGGTTTGCCACACTCGCCGAGGCACAGGCCTCAACCTTGACTTGAGGTTTAGGTGGATTTCGCGGATTTGGCCCCTTTCGGCCTTCTCCGCTCACGATCATGGCTATACTCGCCGCGTTGATGCCCCCCGAAACGAAGACCTTTTCTGCCCAGCCGGAAGCTCCAGAGCGGTCTCACGACCAGCGGATGGACGCGCTTCGGCAGGCAAATGACATAAGGACTGCCAGGGCGCAGCTCAAGCGTGACCTGAAAGCCGGCCGGGTAACGATCCAGGATCTGCTCGCCGCGCCTCCCGAATACGTCCTCACCGCGAAGGTGTTCGACGTGCTGCTGGCGGTCCCCAAGTACGGCCGGGTCAAGGCCAACCGAGTGCTGAACCAGTGCCGGATATCGCCCGCGAAGACGATCGGCGGGCTTTCTGAACGCCAGCGCGTCGAGCTGGTCTCTCTGCTCTGTCGCTAGCGGCGAGGCAGCCGGTCGAACCGGCCACCCCGGACGTGACCGTTCGGTCCGCGGGAGCTTCCGCTGAGGTCTTTAGGGTCCTCGGCATCGTCTAGGCTGGCGCTCCCGATGGCCTCAGACAAATCAGACGTGTTCGTCATCACCGGACCTTCCGGGGTCGGCAAAGGAAGCCTGATCGCCCGACTGCGGGACGGGATCCCCTCGCTCGAGCTCTCGGTGTCGGCCACCACCCGCGAGCCGAGAAGCGGCGAGACCGACGGGGTCGAGTACCACTTTCTCGGCCCGGAGGAATTCGACCGGCGGGTGGCGGCCGGCGATTTCCTCGAGCACGCCGACTACAGCGGCAACCGCTACGGAACCCTCCGCTCCGAGGTCGAGCAGCGGGTCGGGGCCGGCCATCCGGTGGTGCTCGAGATCGAGGTTCAGGGTGCCCGCCAGATCCGGGACACCATGCCCGAGGCGGTCCAGGTGTTCATCGCCCCGCCCGAACTGGCCTCACTCAGATCCCGGCTGGAAGGCCGCGGCACCGATCATCCCGAGGCGATCGAGGCACGGCTGACGGTGGCCCGGCAGGAACTCGAGGCCCGGGACGAGTTTCCCCACCAGGTGGTCAATGACGATCTCGATCGTGCGGCCGGTGAGCTGGAAGCCATCGTCCGCTCCAAGCTGTCACAATCGCCGCAATGATCAAGCCACGCGTCGACCAGCTTCTGGACCACACTGACTCGCTCTACGCGGCCGTAGTCGTCGGCGCGCGCCGTGCGCGGCAGATCAACAGCTACTACCAGAGCCTTCAGGAGGGCGGCTACGGTGAGTACCCGCCGCCGATGGTGCCCGCCGAGCCCGGCAAGGGCGCGCTGACTCTCGCTCTCGAAGAAGTGGCCGAGGGCAAGCTCAAGTACGAATACCGGGCCTGAGCCGGCCCCGGAGCGTTCCCGGAGACGACCTTGGCAAAGATCCTGCTCGGTGTAAGCGGGGGGATCGCCGCCTACAAGGCGGTCGAGTTCGTGAGACTGGCGACCGCGCAGGGGCACTCGGTCCGGGTTCTGATGACCGCGTCGGCTCGCCGCTTCGTCGGCGCCGACACCTTCGAGGGCGTGCTCGGCGCCCCGGTCCTCACCTCCGAGTTCGAGCGTGATCCGATGCGTGGAGCATTTCCGGGTGAGCCGATGCCGGGGCACGAGCCGATCGGCCATCTCGCAGTGGCCGAGGCAGCCGATGCCTATTTGATCGCCCCGGCCTCGGCCAACACCCTCGCCAAGCTTGCCACCGGCCAGGCAGATTCCATCCTGACCACCGCGTTTCTGGCCTGCCGGGCGCCGCGGCTCGTCGCGCCGGCGATGAACGACCGCATGTACAACAGCGAGGCGACCCAGGCCAACCTCTCGACCCTGCGCTCGATGGGAGTCGAGGTGATAGAGCCCGGCGAGGGCAGGCTGGCGTCGAAAGGTGAATACGGAGTCGGCCGCCTGCCCGATCCCGATGATCTGCTGGCACGGACCGAGGCGGCGCTGGGCCGGGCGTCGGGCGGCGACATGTCCGGCCTCAGAGTTCTGGTCACCGCGGGAGGGACCCGTGAGGCGATTGATCCGGTCCGCTTCATCGGCAACCGGTCCAGCGGCAGGATGGGGCTGGCCCTGGCCGCCGAGGCGGCCGGCCGCGGTGCGGAGGTGACCCTGATCGCCGCCAACGTGAACCTGGAAGGGCCGCCGGGGGTCGAACGGGTCGAGGTCGAAGATACGTCCGGGCTCGCCGAGCAATGCCGGTCGAGGTTCACCGGGTGCGATCTGCTGCTGATGGCGGCCGCTCCGGCAGATTTCCGGCCGGTAGAGCGGTCAACGGAAAAGATGGTCCGCGACAGAGAGAAGCTGACCATCGACCTGGAGCCCACCGATGACATCCTCGCCGGGCTGACTGCCGGGCGCGGGCATGGTCAGACAGTGGTCGGGTTTGCGGCCGAGCATGGCGGCGAGGCCGAGTCACGGGCCCGGTCCAAGCTGGAGCGCAAGGGTGCCGACCTGATCGTGCTCAACGACGTGTCCGACCCGGAGATCGGATTCGACTCGGAAAGAAACGCGGTGACCCTGATCACCGCAGACTCGGAGGATCCGGTGCCGATCGCCGGCAAGCCCGAGATCGCGGCCCGGATCCTCGACCGGGCAATGGAGCTGAGGGAGCCGAAGGGCAAGTGAGCCGGCCGGGGCGGGTGGCTGCGAATTGAAGGCGGTGGTCCAGCGGGTCAGCTCGGCCGCTGTCTCGGTCGATGGGGAAGAGATCTCGCGGATCGGGGCCGGCATGGTGGTCCTGCTCGGCGTAGGGGCCGGCGACACTGGCGAGCAGGCCGAGCGAATGGCCTCGAAGCTGAGCCGCTTGCGGATCTTCGACGACGGCGAGGGGAGGATGAACGACCCGCTCGGTGATCGCGACGTGCTCTGCGTCAGCCAGTTCACTCTGTATGGCGATACCTCGAAGGGCAACCGGCCGAGCTGGATCGGGGCGGCGCGGGGCGAGGTCGCCGAGCCGCTATACCGTCAGGTGTGCGAGCGGCTCGGAGCGAAGTCCGGCCGTTTCGGGGCCGAGATGAAGGTGGACATCACCGGTGACGGTCCGGTCACGGTGTTGATCGACGTCTGACCGATGTCGGGTGCCTCCGGTCCGAAACGGTCGCAGGGTCCCGGTCGCCGCGTCAAAGCCGGGCTTTGCCCGGGGCAGAACTCGGGCTATACTGAAAGACGCTTTTCCCCTCCAGCTTTGTCGAGAAGTGGGCTCTGCCCGCTTTTTTTTGGCCCCGAGGTCTCCTGATTTGATGAAACCAGACTCCGCAGAAATCGAAAAACGGCTCACCGAGATCGATTCCGGTATCGAGTTCCTGGCCCTGGAAGAGGCCGGGGGCGACGGGCTGCGGCTCTACATCGATCACCCCGACGGGGTCAGCCTTTCGCTTTGTCAGCGGGTGACCGCCGGCCTCGGCGACCTG
>JBGUDX010000018.1:0-13364 GCA_041821645.1 Acidobacteriota bacterium | reverse complement strand
GGTCATCGATCACTCGGTTCAGGTCGATGCGTTCGGAAACGGCATGGCCTTCGAGGTGAACGCCGAGCGGGAGTTCCAGCGCAACCGGGAGCGCTACGAGTTCCTCAAATGGGGCCAGCAGTCGTTTGACAATTTCAGGGTGGTGCCTCCGGCGACCGGGATCTGCCATCAGGTGAATCTCGAGTACATATCCCAGGTGGTCTACAGCCGCGGGGGCGGGAACGGCGACGGCCCGGTGGCCGCGTATCCCGACACCCTGGTCGGAACCGACTCCCACACCACCATGGTCAACGGCCTCGGTGTGCTGGGATGGGGCGTCGGCGGGATCGAGGCCGAGGCGGCGATGCTCGGCCAGCCCGTATCAATGCTGCTGCCTCAGGTGGTCGGCTTCAGGCTGGACGGGCGGCTGCCCGAAGGGGCGACCGCGACCGATCTCGTCCTGACCGTCACCGAGATGCTGCGAGAGCGCGGAGTCGTATCCAAGTTCGTCGAGTTCTACGGGCCCGGGCTCGCGAACCTGCCCCTGGCCGACCGGGCGACGCTGGGCAACATGTCGCCCGAGTTCGGCTCCACCTGCGCGATCTTCCCGCCCGACGCCGAAACGCTCAGGTACCTCGAGCTGACCGGCCGGCCGACCGAAACCATCGCCCTGGTAGACGCCTACGCCCGTGAGCAGGGCATGTTCCACGCGGCCGACTCAGAGGACCCGGCTTTTTCCGACACGCTCGAACTCGATCTCGGATCGGTGGTGCCTTCGATCGCCGGACCGAAGCGACCGCAGGACAGGGTTTCGCTGTCAGACGCGAAGCCGGCCTTCATAGAGGCGCTGTGCGAGTTCAACGAGGACGCGGCCGGTGAGCTGGGAGCCTACGACGAGGCCCTGGACGAATCGTTTCCGGCCTCGGACCCGCCGGCAGAGGACCACGCAAACCGGGATCACGACCGGCCTCACGGTGTGTCGGTGCCGGCGCCGGCGTCGGCAACTGCCGCCGTCGCGGAAAGGATGAGCAGGGACCTGGTGCCGGTTACCCTCGAGGACGGGACCTCATTCGACCTCGATCACGGCCGGGTGGTGATCGCCGCGATCACCTCGTGCACCAACACTTCGAACCCCTACGTGATGGTCGCAGCCGGGCTGCTCGCCCGCAACGCCCTTAAAAGGGGGCTGAGCCGCAAGCCATGGGTCAAGACCTCGCTCGCCCCGGGCTCTACCGTGGTGACCGACTATCTCGACCGGGCCGGCCTGACCGAGCACCTCGACGGGCTCCAGTTCAACCTGGTCGGATACGGCTGCACGACCTGCATCGGCAACTCCGGCCCGCTCGACCCGGCCATCTCGGCGGCGATCGACGAGAAGGACCTGGTGGTCTGCTCGGTGCTCTCGGGCAACCGCAACTTCGAGGGCCGGATCAGCCAGGACGTCAAGGCCAACTACCTGGCGTCACCGCCGCTGGTCGTGGCCTACGCCCTGGCCGGTCGCATGGACATCGATATCCAGAACGATCCCCTGGGTGAGGACTCCGAAGGCCGGCCCGTCCGCCTGGCCGACATCTGGCCGGACGGGGACGAGGTGGCCGAGGTCGTCGGTGACTCGATCCGCCGCGAGATGTTCACCAGGAACTACGGCGGCGTCTTCGAGGGTGACGAGATCTGGCAGGCGGTCTCGGTGCCCGAGGGCGATCGCTACACATGGCCCGATTCGACCTACGTGCGCAGTCCCTCCTTCTTCGAGGACATGCCGGCTGATCCGCCCGGTGTCGAGCCGATCGAGTCGGCCAGGGTCCTCGCCCTGCTCGGCGATTCGATCACCACCGACCACATCTCGCCCGCCGGCGCGATCAAGAAGAGCAGCCCGGCCGGGGAGTGGCTGATCGAGCAGGGGGTGGAACCCGGCGAGTTCAATTCTTACGGCTCCCGCCGCGGCAACCACGAGGTGATGGTGCGCGGGACCTTCGCCAACATCCGCCTTCGCAACCAGCTGGTCGAGAAGGCAGGGGGCTTCACCAGGCACTTCCCCGACGGCGAGCAGACCTCGATCTACGAGGCCGCGATGCGCTACGCCGACGAAGGTGTGCCGCTGGTGGTCCTGGCCGGCAAGGAGTATGGCTCGGGGTCGTCCCGCGACTGGGCGGCCAAGGGGACCAAGCTGCTCGGGGTGCGGGCCGTGATCGCCGAGAGCTACGAGCGGATCCACCGTTCCAACCTGATCGGAATGGGCGTGGTGCCGCTTCAGTTCCCGCAGGGCGAGTCGGTCGACTCGCTGGGCCTGACCGGGGAGGAGATCATCACGATCGGCGACCTCCGGGACGGCCAGGCCGAGACGGTCGGCGTCAGCTGCGAGCGCGATGGCGGAGCCGATCCGGTGAGCTTCGAGGCGACCGTCAGGCTCGATACCCCGAACGAGGTCCGCTACTTCGTCAACGGCGGCATCCTCCAGACTGTCCTGCGCGACCTGAACGAGAGCTAGACGGGCAGGTGCCCGCGGCTGACCCGGCAGTGGCCGGGAACGGCGAGTCGAACGACTTCAAGGACCGGATCTCCCGATCCGCGATCAGGCTGCTGGCTGACGAGCTGGCGGCTGTCGGGGAGGAGTTCCCGGCGGAGCGTTTTGTCGAGCTGGCCGGGCGTGGCCTGGAGGGGCTCGAGCTGAAGGCCCGGGTGGTGCATGTGGCCGATGCTCTGGCCGAGGCCCTGCCGGCCGATTTCCCCGCCGCGGCGGAGGTGCTCGACCGGGCGCTCGATGCTCACTCGCTCGACGGCTGGATCGTCTATCCGGTCGATGACTACGTGGCCCGTTACGGGATCGATCATCCGGAGATCGGTCTTCCGCTGATCGAACGGCTCACCCGCCTCTGGTCCTGTGAGTTCGCGATCCGGCCGTTCATCGAGACTCATCCAGGGATCACCTTCGAGTACTTCGATCGCTGGGTCGAGTCAGACGACGAGCACCTGCGGCGGCTGGTCTCGGAAGGCTCGAGGCCGCGGCTGCCGTGGGCCACTAACCTCGACGCGTTCATCGAGGATCCCGCACCGGACATAGCCCTGCTCGACCGCCTCGTCGACGACCGTTCGCCGTACGTGCGCAGGTCGGTCTCCAACCACCTGAACGACATCGCCCGTGACCATCCCGAACTGGCAATCGAAACCGGCAGGCGCTGGCTGGAGGAAGGCGGCGAAACCGATCGCCGGAAATGGATCGTCACCCGCGGCATGCGCAGCCTGGTCAAGCAGGGAGATCCGGCGGCGCTCGCCCTGCTCGGCTACGACCCGGAAGCCCCGGTTGAGATCTCCGGCTTTGCGCTGGAGCCCGGTGCGGTCGGTATCGGCGAACCGATCACGATCGAGTTTGCTCTCAGCGCGGACCAGCCGACTCCGGTGATGGTCGATTACCTGGTGCACCATGCCGGCGCCAACGGAACCCGGAGCCCGAAGGTCTTCAAGCTGAAGAAGGCTGAACTCGAGCCCGGGGTCGAGCGGCGTTTCATCAAGCAGCACCGGTTTCGCCAGGTCTCGACCCGCCGCATCTACCCGGGACCCCACCTGGTCGAGGTCCAGGTAAACGGCCGGGTTCTGGCCTCGGCGGCCGTGGAGGTCAGGGCCGCATGAGCGGTGCCCGGACCGCGGGCCGCCGCCTGTGACTACCTGACGATCGGCCGGCTGCCCCGGAACAACTTACTGATCGGTTTGAAGAAGAGTGGCGGGCGAGGGCCGCGGGAGGCAGGGGGTCCGCGCGGCCCTCACCGCGCCTGCGCGTCGGTAGCCAGGGAGGGATGCCGACGCGAACACCCCCGGGGATAAACCGCCGGGGGCGGGCTTGGAAATCTTGGTGTAGCAGCGGCCCCGACGGGCCATCTAATCCGGTCCTGCTCCTTCCGAATCTCCCAGAATTCACAAATACAACCTGCGAAGCAGATGCTACACCCCGGAGAGGTCCCGCGTCAATCCGTCCGGAAAGGTTCCGCGTCAATCCGTTCGGGCGGGGCATCGCTGGGCGGGGGCCGGTGCCGGGGCCGACCGACTCCGTCGGGGAGGCTCAGGAAGTGACGGTCAGGGCGGTCAGGATGATCCGCTCCTGCTCGCGGACGTGGGCGACGGAATAGCCCTCTCCCGGGCTCGCCCTTTCCGGCCGGCCGATGTAGTCGAGTCGCACACCGTCGGGGAGGATGCCCGGCAGGCGGCGGCGCATCACGCTCCAGACCCCCATGTTCCTCGGCTCCTCCTGAACCCAGGCGACCTCTTTCAGGTTCGGGTACGAGGCGATCATCTTGCTGAGCTGCTCCCGGGCGAACGGATAGAGCTGTTCGACCCGGGCGACCGCGACGTCCCCGGCCGCTTCGCGGCTGTCCGAGCTGTCGATGTCGTAGTAGATCCGGCCCGAGCAGAGCACCAGGCGCTTCACCTCTTCCCGCCGCCTGGTCGCCCGGGGGTCGTCGAGGATGAAATGGAAGTGCTCGTTGGTCAGCTGATCGAGGCTGGCCGTCGCGGCGGACTGCCGCAGAAGCCCCTTCGGGGTGAAGACGATCAGTGGCCGGGGCCTCCGGATCATCGCCTGACGCCGGAGCAGGTGAAAGTACTGGCCCGCGGTCGAAGGGTTGGCGATCCGCACGTTGCCCTCGGCGGCGAGCGAGAGGAAGCGCTCGATCCGGGCGCTCGAATGCTCGGGGCCCGCGCCTTCGTGGCCGTGCGGCAGCAGCAGGGTCAGGCGCGAAGTCAGGCCCCACTTCTGTTCGCCCGACGCGATGAAGCTGTCGATGATCACCTGGGCCGAGTTCGCGAAGTCGCCGAACTGGGCCTCCCAGATAACCAGTGAGTCGGGTGTCGATGACGCGTAGCCGTACTCGAAGCCCAGGCATGCTATTTCCGAGAGCGGGCTGTTGTACAGCTCCATCGGCGCCTTCGCGTCTCTGAGGTGTTCGATCGGGGCGTACTTGAGCCCGGTCTTCTCGTCGTGCAGAACGAGATGGCGCTGGGAAAACGTGCCGCGCTCGGTGTCCTGGCCGGTCATCCGCACCTGGATACCGTCGGTCAGCAGCGAGGCCAGCGCGAGCGACTCGGCGTGGGCGAACTCGATCCCGCCCGACTCGAGAGTCTCGATCCTCTGATCGAGCGGCTTGCGCAGCTTGCGGTGAACGGTGAAACTGCCGGGAACCTCGAGCAGTTCCCGGTTGAGCTCCCGCAGTTCGTCGGCCGGGACCGCGGTCGCGACCGGGGGGCTGGGGCTCTGGCTGAGCTCGCCGGTGCCGACGTTGGTCGCGGTCGGGTCCTCGTACACGCCGGAGTCCATCTTTTCGCGCAGTTCCGAGAGGGTCTCCTTCAATTCCGTGCGCCGCTCTTCGGCCGCCTTCTCGACCTCGGCCTCGGTAACCACTTTCTGCTCGATCAGTTTCTCGGCGTAGATCTCCGAGGCCGGCTTGTGGGCCTTGATCATGGCGCTCATCTTCGGCTGGGTGTAGGCCGGCTCGTCGGTCTCGTTGTGACCGAAGCGCCGGTAGCCGATCACGTCGATCACGATGTCCCGCTCCCAGCGTTCGCGATAGGCCATCGCCAGGCTCATCGCCTGGCTGCAGGCCTCCACGTCATCGGCGTTCACGTGGATGATCGGCACGTTGAAGCCCTTGGCCATGTCGGCCGCGTAGGGGGTGGAACGCGACTCGATCGGATCGGTGGTGAAGCCGATCTGGTTGTTCTCGATGATGTGGATCGTGCCGCCGACCGCGTACCCCTTGAGGCTCTGCAGGTTGAAGGTCTCGGCGACCACGCCCTGTCCGGGGAAGGCCGCATCACCGTGGAGCAGCAGCGGCACCGCCCGCTTGCTGTCGTGCTTCAGTTCGGTGCCCTCGACTTCGCTCTGGGAGAGGCGGGTCGCACCGGTGACCACCGGATCGATGAACTCGAGATGGCTCGGGTTCGGGTACAGGTGGACCATTATCGAGGGGCCCTCATCGTGCTCGGCCGTGCCGGCATGGCCATAGTGATACTTGACGTCACCGGTTCCGCCGTGAGGGATCGCGGCGACCGCCTTGACGTCCTCGATTCGCTTCGAGCCCTCGAACTCGGCGAAAATCGACTCGATCGGCCGGCCGACGTTGTGGGCGAGCACCGAGAGCCGGCCGCGGTGGGCCATCCCGAGGACGACCTCTCGCGCTCCGCTTGCGGCAGCCGTCGCGTTGAGCTCGTCGATCATGGTGACGATCGCGTCGAGTCCTTCGAGCGAGAACATCTTCTGGCCGAGGTAGGCCTTCTCGAGAAACCGCTCGAACTCGAAGACGTCGATCAGCCGGTCCAGCAACCGCCGCTGCTTTTCCGCGCTGAACGGCTTTCGATGGGCTCCGGTCTCGATCATCTCCCGCATCCAGACACGCTGCTGGTGGGAGGAGATGTGCTCGAACTGGTAGCCGATCGAGCTGGTGTACGCGGCCCGCATCCGCGGCAGGGCTTCGAGCAGGGTTTCACCCGGTTCGCCGACGCGCAGGACGGAAGCCGGGATCTGGGCCATCAGCTCGGGGGTCAGCGCGACCGTCTCGGGGTGAAGCGACGGGTCGCCCTTCGGCTCGCTCCCGAGCGGATCGAGATCGGACGCCAGATGGCCACGGGTGCGATAACCCTTGAGCAACGAGGTCGCTGCCTGGACCGCCTGGAGCAACTCGGGGGTCGGCGGTTCGGAGATCGCGCTCGATGCCGATGTCGCGGCCATCGGCATCGCCAGGCTCGCTTTGGGAACCGACATGGCCAGGATCGAGGCGTCCAGACCGAGATCGAGCACGACCTTCTCGTAGAAGTCCGAGTCGCCGGACAGAAGGCGGTCGAGGCTCTTCAGGAAGTTGCCCGACTCGGCCCCCTGGATGATCCGGTGGTCGTAGGTCGATGTCAGGGTCATCACCTTCGAGACCCCGGAGTTCTCTATCCGGGCCGGATCGGCATGGGACCATTCGGGCGGGTAGGCGATCGAGCCGGCGGCGACGATTGTGCCCTGTCCGGTCATCAGGCGCGGCACCGAGGCGACGGTGCCGATCCCGCCGGGGTTGGTCAGGGTGATGTTGGTCCCGGCGAAATCATCGGGCGTGAGCCGGTTTTCCCTGGTCTTGGTGATCAGGTCCTCGTAGGCCGCGTGGAATTCGGAGAAGGTCATCGAGTCGGAGCCCTTGATCGCCGGGACCATCAGGCTTCGCGAGCCGTCCTTGCGTTCGACGTCGACCGCGATGCCGAGATTGAGCGCTCCGTCGTCGATCGCGAATGACTTGCCGTCGCGTTCCTCGTAGTGACGGGCCATCACCGACCACTCGTTCGCCGCCTGGACGATCGCCCAGGCGACCAGGTGGGTGAAGGAGACCTTCATGCCACGTTCGGCGAGGGCGACGTTGAGACCTTTGCGCTTCGCGTCCAGGGTGTCCACCGCCACCGTCCTGAACGACGTCGCGGTCGGGATCGAGCGGCTCTCGTTCATCGCTTTGACCAGCATCCCGGCCGGTCCGCGCAGTGCCGTTTCGCCGGGACCGGCCGGTGCCGTGGCACCCGGTTCGGGCGCGGTGCTCCCGTCGGCCGCGGCGAGCACGTCAACCTTGGTCACCTTTCCGCCCGGGCCGGAGCCGTCTATCTGGTCGAGCGTGATTCCTTCCGCGGCAGCAACCCGGCGGGCTATCGGGGTGGCCCGGCCTTCGCCGACATCGATATCTCCATTGGCCGAGATCCCTGCGTCGCGAGGCTCGGCCTCGCTCTGCCCAGCCGCGTCGGCAGCGTCCGATCCACCTCCATCGGTGGCCTGCGGCGACGGCCCGTCGGCGTCGGCCGAGTCCATCTCGGCAAGGATCGCCCCGACCGCGATCTCATCGTCGGGCTCGGCACACAGTTTGGTGACCTTGCCGGCGGCGGGCGCAGGCACCTCGGCATCGACCTTCTCGGTGGACACCTCGACCAGGGTCTGGCCCTCCTCGACCACGTCCCCCACGGCGACGTGCCACTCGAGGACGGTTCCCTCGGTCACCGATTCTCCCATCTCGGGCATCGCCACTTCGAGGATCGCTGATTCGGCCATCTGTGGTCAGTCTATGCAATGCAGGCGGGAGGGCCGACCCGGCGCAACGGAGCTCCCGGATTCACCTCCGGGGCCGGGGTTGTAGGGTCTCGGAAAGTCCGGATTGTTCAGGGTTGGAAGCTCGGAGGAGGAGCGATGGAATACTTCGTAACCGGTGGCACAGGTTTTATCGGCCGTTATCTGGTCGAGCGTCTGCTCAAGCGTGGCGGGACCGTTCACGTCCTGGTCCGCGAGGGTTCCCGCGGGCGGCTGGAGGAACTCCGCTCGGGCTGGGGTGAAGACGGCGAACGGGTGATCCCGGTGGTCGGCGACCTGAGCCGGCCGATGCTCGGGGTCGAGGCCGCCGAAATCGAAGACCTGTCCGGGCGGATCGACCACTTCTACCACCTGGCCGCCGTCTACGACATGGAGGCCGGCGAAGCGGCCATCAGGGCCGCCAACATCGACGGCACCATCCACGCCGTCGAGCTGGCCAACCGGATCGAGGCCGGCTGCTTCCACCTGGCCAGCTCGATCGCCGTGGCAGGCCTGTTCAAGGGGACCTGGCGCGAGGACATGTTCGAGGAAGCCGAGGGCCTGGACACCCACCCGTACTTCCGGACCAAGCACGAGTCGGAGGCGATCGCCCGCGATCAGCTCGAACGGCCGCTCCGGGTCTACCGGCCGGGCATCGTGGTCGGCGATTCCGAGACCGGCCAGATGGACAAGATCGACGGTCCCTACTACTTCTTCAAGCTGATCCAGCGGATCCGTGGCGTGATCCCGCCCTGGATGCCGACGGTTGGGATCGAGGGCAAACAGATCAACCTGATCCCGGTCGACTTCGTGGCCGACGCGATCGACCACATCAGCCACGAGGAGGGCCTCGACGGCAAGACCTTCCACCTGACCGATCCCAAGCCTCACAGCGTCGGCGAGATCCTCAACCTGTTCGCCAGCTCCGCCCACGCGCCCCAGATGTCGATGCGGCTCGATCCCAAGATGGCCGACATGATCCCCCCGGCGGTACGTGGCGGCCTGATGATGCTGCCCCCGGTCAAGCGGATCTCCGACACCGTCCTGCGTGACCTCGGGATCCCCCGCGAGGTGCTGGTCTACGTCAATTACCCGACCAAGTTCGATTGCCGGAACACCCTTGAAGCACTCGAGGGGTCCGGTATCGCGGTCCCGCCGCTGGATTCCTACTCTGACGTGCTCTGGGACTACTGGGAGCGCAACCTCGATCCGGACCTGTTCAAGGACCGCTCTCTGTCCGGCGCAATCAGCGGCAAAGTCGTGATGATCACCGGAGCCTCGTCCGGAATCGGCGAGGCGGCCGCGGTCAAGTGCGGGGTCGCCGGGGCGACGGTGCTGCTGGTCGCCCGCAGCGTCGACAAGCTGGAGGCGGCCAAGGCCGAAATCGAAGAGGCGGGCGGCAAGGCCGAGATCTGCCCCTGCGACCTGACCGACATCGACGACATCGAGCGGATGGGCAACGAGGTGCTGGCAAAGCACGGTCATGTCGACGTGCTCGTCAACAACGCCGGCCGGTCCATCCGGCGCTCGGTGGCGCTCTCATATGATCGCTTCCACGATTACGAGCGCACCATGCAGCTCAACTACTTCGGGGCCCTGAAGCTGGTTCTCACCCTGTTGCCGCGGATGCGCGAGCGCAAGTCCGGCCACATCATCAACATCAGTTCGATCGGGGTACAGACGAACACGCCGAGGTTCTCGGCCTACGTCGCCTCGAAGGCAGCCTTCGACGCCTTCAGCCGCACGATCGCGTCCGAGATCATCGACGACAAGGTCAACATCACGACGATCCACATGCCGCTGGTCCGGACCCCGATGATCGCCCCGACCAAGATGTACGACGCGTTCCCGACGATAAGCCCGGCCGAGGCGGCCGAGATGATCACCGATGCGATGATCCGCAAGCCGAAAAAGATCGCGACCAGGCTGGGCAACTTCGGTGAGATGCTCTACTCGATCTCGCCCAAGGCATCCGATGCGATCCTCAACACCGGCTACAAGCTCTTCCCCGACTCGAAGGCGGCCAAAGGTGAAAAGGAAGGCGAGGGCGAGGTCGAACAGGCACCGTCGACCGAGGCCGTCGCTTTCGCTCACATGCTGCGCGGCGTCCACTGGTAGAGCACACCGTCTGAGGCGAGAAGCCCGGTGACCGATCGCAGGCTGAAACACTGGGGATGGGGCTACGAGGACCAGCAACGGCCGGCCGTCGAGGTCAGCCAGGCGGCGGCCGGGATCCGGTCGATGCTCGGGTTCGGCGGCGAGGCGGTCCCGGCGACCGGGCTGGATTCGGTGCAGATGCCGGCCGCCCGGCTGAGCGTCCCGGAAGCCGGCACCCCCGGGCTGTTCGGCGCCGACCTCCACGACCGGGCGGTGCACGCTCTCGGCAAGTCATATCGCGACATCGTGCGCGGGCATCGTGGCGAGTTCCCGCATCCACCCGACCTGGTCGCCCGCCCGCGGAGCGAGGCTGAGTTACTGGAGGCCCTGGAGCGGGCCGATGAGTGGGGCGCGGCAGTGATTCCGTTCGGTGGCGGGACCAGCGTCGTCGGCGGGGTCGAACCGCGGCTGGCCGACCAATCGAGACCGGTCATATCGCTCGACATGACCGGGTTCGACCGGGTGCTCGAGGTCGATCCGGTTTCGCTCGCGGCCCGTATCCAGGCCGGTGTGCGCGGGCCGGGGCTTGAAGACCAGCTGCGCGAGCACGGACTGACCCTGCGTCACTATCCGCAGTCGTTCGAGTACTCGACCCTCGGAGGCTGGATCGTCACCCGTGCCGGTGGTCACTTCGCTACCGGCGAGACCCACATCGACGACCTGGTCGAGTCGGTCAGGGCGATCACGCCGCGTGGACAGTGGCAGAGCAGGAAGCTCCCGGGATCCGGGGCAGGCCCCTCACCGGACCGGATGCTGCTCGGCTCCGAAGGCATTCTCGGGGTGGTGACCGAGGCCTGGGTACGGGTACGGCCCCGGCCCGTGTTCAAAGCGTCGGCGACGGTCGAGTTCCCGGACTTCGTGGCCGCGGCGACCGGCGCGGTGCGCGCGATCGCCCAGTCACGGCTGGCACCCAGCAACTGCCGCCTGGTCGATCCGCTGGAGGCCACGACCATGGGGGCCGGTGACGGCAGCAGCACCCTGCTTCTGCTCGGGTTCGAATCGGCGGCGGTCCCGGTTGGCGAACAGCTCGATCAGGCGACCGCCATCGCGACCGACCACGGCGGCAGGGTCGCCTCAGAGAAGGTGAGCGCCCCGGGTTCGAACGACTCCACCCCCACCGGGTCCGGCGCGGCGGGGCCCGGGCCGGAAGGGCCGGCCGCCGGATCGGATCGCTGGCGGGACGCCTTCCTGCTGGCGCCGTACCTGCGTGACACGTTCGTCTCGTGCGGCGTGCTTTCCGAGACCTTCGAGACCGCGATCACCTGGGACAGGTTCGAGCAGTTCCATCGCGCGGTCATGGCCGCGACGACGGCCGCCGTGGCCGAGGTCTGTGACGGCCCTGCCGAGGGGACCGGGGCGCCGCGGGTCAGCTGCCGGCTGACCCACGTCTACCCCGACGGGGCCGCGCCTTACTTCACCGTGCTCGCCCCGGCGGTCCGTGGCGGCGAGCTCGAGCAATGGGCGGAGATCAAGCAGGCCGCTTCGGAGGCGATCCTGGCCGGCGGCGGCACGATAACCCACCATCACGCGGTCGGCCGCGACCATCGCCCCTGGTACGACCGTCAGCGACCCGAGCCGTTTGCCGAGTCCCTGCGGGCGGCGAAGGCCGCGGTCGATCCCGAGGGCCTGCTCAACCCCGGGGTGCTGATCGACCCCCGCTGAGCGCCGGTGAAGCGCAGCCTTCACTCCGGGCCTCTGGAGGCCCCTGCCGTTCCGAGGCGCTAGCCTTCCCCGACTGCATCTCGAGTGACGGCGTCTCGCATCCGGGATCGCGGCCAGAGATCCTGATCCCATGGAAACGACGACCCCCGAACAGTCAGCCCGCGAGGGCGAACCCCAGCGAGCCCCGGAGCGCGGTCCGCTGCGGGCCGCGCTGAAAACGGCCCGCCCACACGAATGGGTCAAGAACGTCCTGGTCTTCGCCGGGCTGATCTTTTCCGGCCAGGTGGACGACCCCTGGGCGATCGGGCAGGCGGTGATCACCTTTGTCGCTTTCTGCGCGATCTCGAGCGCCGGCTACTTCATCAACGACCTCAACGACGTCGAGCTCGACCGTGCCCACCCCAAGAAGCGTTTCCGGCCGATCGCCGCCGGACAGCTCTCGATCGGCTCGGCCTGGGCGATCGCTGTAGCCCTGGCGATCGGGGCCCTGGCCCTCTCGTTCGCCGCCGTCAACTGGAAGGTGGGCCTGATGGTCGCCGGGTACGGGGTGATCCAGGTCGCCTACTCGTTCGGCCTCAAGCAGGTGGTGATCATCGACGTGATGACCCTGGCCACCCTGTTCATCCTGCGGGTGATGGCCGGTTCGGAAGCGGTCGAGACCCATGCCTCGGAGTGGCTGCTGCTCTGTACGGGCATGCTCGCGCTGTTCCTCGGATTCACCAAGCGCCGGCAGGAAGCGGTCTCCGAGCTGCACGAGGGCACCAGCAGCCGGCCGGTGCTGGAGCACTACTCGTTGCCGTTCCTCGACCAGATGGTTGCGATGGTCACCACCGGCACGGTGATCAGCTACGCGATCTACACGGTCAACTCGCCGCTGATCGGCTCGCAGATGATGCTGACCATCCCGCCGGTGGTCTACGGGATCTTCCGCTATCTCTACCTGATCTACGACCGCTCCGACGACCGCTCGACTGCCGCGATCGTGGCCGAGGACAACGGGGTGATCGCCGCCGCTGCGGTCTTCGCGGTCACCGCGTTCCTGCTGATCTACGTCTTCAACTGAGCGGCCGCCGCCTCCGCGGAGCGGGCGCTCTGATCACGCTTGGGAAACCGCGCCCGATTTCGGAAAACCGGTGGTTTGCAGGGTCATGAGCGGCTAGACTTCCCGCGAATTCTCAATCTAGGGAGTTAGAGAGCCGCTCCGGGTCGGACCCGGCAGGTGGCTCGGGCGACCGGAGGTCGCCGATTTCGTAGCCCGGGAGCAGCCGGGCTCGAGCGAGGAAAATAGGGATTGATTCAGAAGTACCGAAAAGCTGAGGTCAAATCGTCTTGTCCGTGCCGGGCTGCGTGCCGGGACGGAGAGCCGGAACGGGAGAAGTCGTGAAACCGGCGGTGCGTGGTGCCGTGAGTCACAGGTTTGCTGTTCTGATCGCCCTTTGTGCGATGTTCGCTCTCGGCATGGCTTCTTCGGCCCAGGCTGACCGGGGCTTTCAGCTGC
>JBGUDX010000017.1:0-15227 GCA_041821645.1 Acidobacteriota bacterium | reverse complement strand
GGTTCGACCCCGCCGTTCGGTGCCCACTGGGCGGCCGTTACGTTCTTCTGGCGGATAGATGTCATCTGCTGCGGGGCCTCCTGGGTGGCTGGGTTGATTGAAATTGTTCCGGCAACAAGGCTAGAACCGGAATCCCTGACGTGCCTTGTACCAAAGGTAAAGGTTAGATGAGGGCCGCCCTCCTGTGGGATATGCCCCGCCGCCGGGCACCGGCTGCGCCTCCCGCCGACCGAGACCGCGCGGCTCCGGAGCGGGCATGCACGAATATGTGCACAAGCTCACTGAACGATTGCCTGGAACTCATGTTATGGTTCCGGGCGAAATCAACTGCCTAATCCCCGGTCGACTCTTCCGGGGAGCGGGGGACCCAATGGGACCGCATGTCCCGGGGGCGAATCGGAACACGTTCCGTAGCGCGACTCTTTCAGCGCGAGCCCGTCAGCTAACCCCGCCGGCGCCAGAAAGAGAGGCGACGTGATTTTCAACCCAGTTTCCCGATCGAGGCCCGGCGCCGGCCTGCTTCTGGCTGCCCTTGTGCCGGTCACGCTTTTCTTCGCCCTGTCCCCGAGTCCCGCGGGCGCGGGTGCGACCGACGCTCCCGCAGGAACCGGAGCGGCACGGGTTTCCGGTAGCCAGACTTCGGGCGGCGGTCTGGTCATACCCGGCGACCCCAGGATCGACGATGTCGTCTGCATCAGTCAATGTGTGGCGGCTCGCCGGGCCACTCCCGGCGCGACGGTCAGGATCTCCGGCGGAAACCTGAACCGGGTCAAGCGGATCGTTTTTCCCGGCAGGAAGTCGAAGATCAAGGTTCGCTACAGATCCCGCTCCAGGGCACAGATCAAGGCGGTGGTTCCGAAGAAGGCCGACGACGGCCGCCCATTCGTCATCGACTCGCTGGGGTCGGTTTCCAATCGGGCGCCACGCCGGCTGGAGATCCTCCCGGTCAGCCGCATCCCGGTCGAAGTGTTTCCCGTGCGGGGCCGATACAACTACGGGAGTTCGGGGGCCAAGTTCGGCGCCGGACGGACCGGCTACTCCCATCAGGGCCAGGACATCATGGCGTCATGCGGGACCAGGCTCGTCTCGGTCAAGCGGGCAAGGGTGGTCTACAACAAGTACCACGGTGCGGCCGGCAACTACGTCGTGCTCAAGAACCTCGGGACCAACACCTATTTCGCTTACATGCATCTGAGGAAGCGGTCGACCCTCAAGGTCGGTCAGAAGATCGGCGCCGGCAGGCCGGTCGGGCGGGTCGGCGAGACGGGAAGGGCTTACGGATGCCACCTCCACTTCGAGTACTGGGTCGGTCCATGGCAGACCGGGGGCCGCCCGATCAATCCCCTGCCTTACCTGAAATCTCTCTGACCCCGCAGTTGGCGCGATCGCACCTCCGGGCGGGAAGGCGGGTTGTTAGTTTGACCTGACTCGGCCGGTCCGGGAGAGGCTGAGCGAAGCTGCCTGTTTTCCGAGGTCGTGTCTCTGCCGGGCGGGTCTGGTGGCCGATTTGAAATGGAACTGGAACAGAGCACTTGTTTTCGCGCCACTGGTCTGTGTGGTGGTGCTTGCCGGCACGGCCGCGGGTATTCCGGCCGGACCTGACGCGACCGCCGCCAGGCAGAAGAAGACGAAGACCGGTCCGCGGGTGAAGGTCGTCAGCGTGGGCCAGAAGAGGATGGTGCGCAAGCGGGTGCTCAAGGTCCGGGTGAGGAGCCGACACAGGGGCCGGATCAAGGTCAGGGGATTCTCGGCGACCTTCGACACAAGGGGCGAATTCAAGCCTCTCACCAGGAAGTCCCGTCCGAGCTTCAGACGAGGCGGCAAGAGCCGGGTGATCAAGTTGAGGCTGAGCCGGGCGGGGCTGGCGTCGGCGCGGAGTTGCGGGCAGCGCGACATTCAGGTCAGGGCCGGAGGCACCCGCGGCGCGCTCAAGTCGATGATCCGGCAGACCGATGCCTGCGCGCCGCAAGAGGTCGACCTGGGTCGCGCGGCATCCTGCAACTTCATCGCGGCACCCGACGGGACCAACTGCCTCAATCCGTTTCCGGACAACTACTACACGGTCGGCGACGAATCGACCGGCACGGGAAGGCGGGTCGATTTCAGCCGGGAGGCGATGCCTGTGAACCGGGACGGCGTCCCGATCGATCCGGCCCCGTACAGCCAGAGCGACGGGTTCAGCCCCGGGCAGACGGTAGTGGTCCGGACTCCCGGACTTGACAGCGCGGCCGCGCTGCGGGAGACCGATCCGGTCGGCCTGACCGACCCCGGGGCCTACCTCGACCGCGATGCCCCGATCCTCGTCCAGAACGCAAGGACCGGCGAGCGGCACCCGGTCTGGGTCGAGCTCGACTCGGTGGCGGGCGCGCCCGGCCAGAGCAATCTCCTGATCCACCCGATGAGGAGCTTCGATCCCGGGACCCGCTACGTCGTGGCTCTCAGGTACCTCAAGGGTGCGGACGGTGAGGCGATCCCGGCTCCGGAAGGCTTCCGCTACTACCGCGACTCGCTGCCGAGCAGAAAGACCGCGATCAACATGCGACGTTCAAGGTACGAAGAGGTCTTCCGCCGGCTGCGCAACCAGGGCATAGATCGCCACGATCTCTACCTTGCCTGGGACTTCAAGGTGGCGAGCGTCAAGAACGCGACCGGCCGCGCACTCTCGATGAGAGACCGGGCCTTCGAGCAGCTCGGTGACACGAACCTGTCCGACCGGACGGTCGCGCCGGGTTCGAGCGCTCCGGCGTTCGTCGTTGATGACCCCGGCAGCCCACCGTCCGGTTCCGTGCCGCGACTGGTGACGGGTCGCTTCGAGGTGCCCTGCTTCCTGACAAGTTCCGGGGCCGGAGAGGACTGTGCCGCGGGGGCCAGACTGAAACTCGACTCCGGGGGGGCGCCGGTGAGAACGGGAACCCACGAGGCCGGTTTCGTCTGCATCGTCCCCGAATCAGTGGGGGCCGCACCGGCGGGCCCACCTGGCCGGGCGCTCGTTTACGGCCACGATCTGATGAGCACGGCCGGAGGCGAGATCGACACCGAACCGCAGCGCGAACTGGCCAACGGCCATGACTTCGTGATCTGTGGAACCGATCAGATCGGAATGTCGTCGGGCGACGCGGCCACCGTCGCTCAGTCGATGCAGGACCTCTCCGGGATTCCGCGGGTGGCCGACCGCCTCCAGCAGGGACTGCTGAATGAGCTGTTGCTGGCCCGGCTGATGATCCATCCCGGTGGCCTGGTCAGCCATCCCGCTTTCCGGGTGGGCGGAACTCCGGCGGGCGATCCGGTCATCGACAGCGACCCCGGCCGGGCCTACTACCGCGGCATCGGCCAGGGCGGAGTCCTGGGCGGTGCGCTCGCCGCGCTCGCCCCGGACTTCGATCGGGCGGCACTCGGATCCGGCGCGATGAACCACTCGGTGCTGATCGACCGTTCCACGGCCTGGGAGCCGTACTCGGCCCTGCTCGAATCAAGCTACGAACCGGTCAGCCGGCCGCTTGCCCTGGGAATCGCCCAGATGCTCTGGGACAGGGGGGAGGCCAACGGATACGCCGCCAGGATGACCGGATCCCCGCTGCCCGGAACGCCGGCCCACCGGGTCCTGATCGACGTCGCCTTCGGTGATCACCAGATCAGCAACTGGCAGTCGAACGTTCTCGCCCGCACGGTCGGGGCCCGCGCGGTGACCCCGCTGCTTGATCCGGGTCGCTGGGCGGGAGTGAACGGGGGGTGGGGCCTCGACTCGATATCGGCCTACCCGTTCGCCGGATCGGCGATCGCCTACTTCGACAGCGGCCAGATCCGGACCGATCCCGACAACCCCGGTCAACTGCTCGGCACATACCAGCCGCCGATCCCGAATCTGCCCCCTGACTCGGGTCGCGATCCCCACCTCGATCCGGCACTTGCCACGCCCGGCCGGGAGATGATCTCGGCCTTCCTCAGTCCCGCCGGGACGGTGATCGACGCCTGCGGCCCGACCCCCTGTTACGCCGGGGGTTTCGTCGGTCCCTGAACGGACTGTGCCGGGAATCCCGACCGGAATGGATTCCGCTGCGTGCTCAGGTAGCATCTTCGCATTAGGAAGGAGGATCAGACGGTGGGGAGATCTACCGGGTAGCTCAGATTGACGTCAGCCAATCCAGCAAAACCTAGCCGCGCCGTGCGCGGCGGCAGTTCGGCTCTGCTCAGGGCGGTGGTTCTGGTTGTGCTCGTCCTGCTGGTCGTCATGCTCGGTTTCCTGATCTTCGGCGGAGGAAACGGGCACAAGTACAAGCTCGAGTTCCAGACTGCCGGCCAGATCGTTTCCGGCAACCAGGTACTGGTCGGGGGCCATCCGATCGGCACGATCGATTCGGTCGAACTCAACGAGCAGAACCTGGCCGAAATGGAGATGACCGTGGACCGGCCGCTCCACGAGAGCACGACAGCGATTATCCGCAAGAGCTCGCTGTCCAGCGTCCACAACCACTACGTCTCGCTGAACCCCGGGCCCGACAACCTGCCCGAGATCCCGGAAGGCTCCACCCTGGGGGGCGATCAGACGACCACGGCGGTCGAGCTCGATCAGATCTTCGACGTCTTCAACAAGAGCACCAGGAAAGGCTGGTCGGACTGGATCCGCGGTACCGCCGCAATCTACGCCGGGCCGGCCGCAGAGGGCGCGAACAAGACGTTCAAGTACAGCGGCGCCTCATTCTCGAGCACCCAGCGGCTGATGGCCGAACTGTCCGACCAGGACGCGGGTCTCGACCAGTTCGTCAAGAACACCTCGGGCCTGGTCACCACCCTGGCCGGCGAGTCGGAATCGCTGACCCAGCTGGTCAGCAACGCGAACGTGGCACTCGGCGCAGTCGCCAGTGAGAACGAGTCGCTTTCGCTGGCGCTCCGGGAGCTGCCGCCGACCCTGCGCCAGGGCAACACCACTCTGGTCAACCTGCGGGCAGCCCTCGACGACCTCAGGCCGTTCATCGCTGCGTCGGGGCGCGCCGCCGACGCGGGCCTGGCCGACTTCCTGGAAGACGACCTGCGGCCGGTGCTCGTCCGGGCCGACCCGGTCTTCGCCGATCTGGCGATCGCACTGTCGAGGCCGGGAGCCAACAACGACCTCTCCGACCTGCTGACTTCGCTGAAGCCACTGCACTCGGTGGCGGAGCCTTCGGTCGATGCCGTGGTCGGGGCCCTCGACGCGTCCCAGGAGGACATCTCTGAACTCCGCGCCTACGCGCCCGACCTGCTGAACGCCTTCGCCAAACTCGGTGCGGTGTCCGGCAACTACGACGCCAACGGGCACTACGCCCGGGCCCGGCAGGCCGCCAGCCCGCTTTACCAGTTCAACGGAAACTCGATCGATCCGAACACCGGGTCCGCGTATGGCGGGACCGACTTCCTGAGCGGTCCTTCACGCTGCCCCGGCGGCTCGACCCAGTCGATCGCCGGCTCGAACCCGTTCCTCGATGACGGCAACCTCGTCGGCAAGTGCGACCCCGGGCAGGTGCCGCCACCGTGAGGAAAGCACTCATGATCGTCGCCGCGATCGTCGTCGTGGTGTTGGTGATCCTTCTGATCAGCAGCTGCAGGAGCGATGAAGACGCCTACGAGGTCCGGGCCGTGTTCGACAACGGATCGTTCGTGGTCACCGGAGAGGACGTGCGCGTCGCCGGAGCCAATGTCGGCAGCATCAAGGAGGTTGACGTATCGCAGCCCGGAGAGAAGGTGAGCGACGTGCCCGGGAGCGAGGAGCAGCCCGGCAAGGCGATCGTGGTGATGAACATCACCGACCCCGGTTTTCAGGACTTTCGTGAAGACGCCTCCTGTCTGATCCGGCCACAGTCCCTGATCGGCGAGAAATTCGTCGACTGCACGGTCACCCAGCCGCGACCGGTCGGCACCCAACCGCCGCCCGAACTGGAGCAGATCCCGGAGGGCGAGCCGGGGGCAGGGCAGTACCTGCTGCCGCTCGAGAACAACGGCAAGACGGTAGACCAGGACCTGGTCAACAACATCCAGCGGCTGCCGTACACGCAGCGGCTCCGCATCATCCTGAACGAACTCGGTGTGGGGCTGGCCACCAGGGGCCCGGAGTTGAACGAGACGATCACCCGGGCGAACCCGGCGCTGAGACAGGTCAACCGGGTGCTCGACATCCTCTCCAGCCAGAACAAGAAGCTGGCTCAGCTGGCCAGAGACGGCGACAACAACCTCACCCCGCTGGCCGAGAAGCGTCGCCACATCATCGGCTTCATGGAAAGCGCCGCGTTCACCGCCGCCGCAACCAACGAGCGCAGTGAGGACATGCGCAACAACCTGCGGGAGCTTCCGGCCACGCTGCGTGACCTGCGTTCCACCTTCAACGCGCTCGGCACATTCGCCGACGCCTCACTGCCGGTCATGAACAGCCTCCTGCCGAACGTCGATGAGATCAGTGAGGTGACCACCAAGCTCGGCCCGTTCGCCGACGCCGCCGAGGTCTCTCTCAGCAGCCTGGGCAAAGCGACGAGTACCGCCGGGCCCGACCTGGTCGCCTCCGAGCCGATCATCAAGAAGCTCGGAAATCTGTCCGACAAGGCCCTCGAGCCGAACACCGACCTCAACTTCCTGCTCGAGAGCACGCGGCAGGCCGACGGATTCAACAACCTGATGCGGCTCTTCTACAACACCGCCAGCTCGCTCAATGGCTTTGACCAGTTCGGTCACTACCAGCGGGTCAACATCCAGGTTTCGGGCTGCGTCGAGTACGTCACCTTCGCCTTTGGTGGCTGTGAGGCCCAGTGGGGGTTCAGTAACGCGTCCACGAGCCGGCTCGCCAAGGCCCTGCCGGACCTGGAGAAGAACAGCGGCGGGGTGGCTCCCGGCGATCTGCTGGATCCGGGAGCGGTCACCGGTCAGGGCGGGGCCACCGGCGACACCGGCGTGACCGGCGACACGGGCGCGACCGGCGACACGGGCGTAAGCGGAGCCGATTCACCCGACAGCGGCGCGACCGGGTCCGACGGAGGCCTCACCGGGCCCGGCGGCATCCCCGGTTCCGGAACTACCGGAGACGATGCGCTGAACGGGGCGGGTACCTCTGATGGCGGCGGGACCGGCCGCAAGTCCGATTCGGCCGGCTCGAGCAAGGCGACCGCCAACGCGGCCAAGATCGACAATCGCATGTCAATACTCGACTACCTCCTGGGCCAGTAATGGATCGCCGGCACAAATCCAGAATCTCTTCCAGCCCGATGCTCGTGGGGGCGGTCACCCTGGTGATCCTGATCGTCGGCATCTTCTACTCCTACAACGCCAACTCAGGCCTGCCTTACGTGCCGACTTACGAGATCAAGGCCGAACTCCCGAACGGTTCCTCGATCGTCCAGAACAATGAGGTGAGGATTGCCGGGGTCCGGGTGGGAATCGTCAGCGACATCAACGCCGCGCAACTCGACAGCGGCCAGACCTTCGCCGAGCTCGATCTCAGCCTGGACAAGGAGTTCGAGCAGATCCCCGACAACTCGAGAGTCACGGTCAGGCAGCGATCGGCGCTCGGCCTGAAGTACCTGCTGCTGACCCCGGGCGACTCCGACGTCGGCCTCGAACCCGGCGGCACGATCCCGCTCAGCCAGGCCACCCCCCCGGTGGTAGATCAGGACGATGTCTGGAACATGTTCCAGACCCCTGTCAGAAGGGCGATCCAGAAGGACCTGGTCGAATTCGGCAGCGCGCTGGCCGCCCGCGGGGGCGACATCAACCGCATCCTCGGGCAGTTGCCGCCGCTGCTCAAGCTGGCAAAGCCGGTCGCCCGCAACCTTGCTTCCGAGGAAACCGATCTGAACGGTTTCATCAACGGTCTGAGCCAGGCAGCAGCCGAAGTCGCACCGGTGGCACAGCAGCAGGCCGATCAGTTCGTCGCGCTCGACACCACCTTCTCGGCACTGGCAGCGGTGGCCCGGCCCTACATCCAGGACTCGATCACCGAGGGCTACCAGGCCCAGCTGGTGACCCAGCGCGAGGGGCCGAGGATCCGGCCGTTCCTGTACACGACAGCCGATTTCATGGAGGCCCTGCTGCCGGGGGCCCGGGCACTGGGCAAGAGTGCACCGATAATCAACAGGTCTTTTGACATCGGGATCCCGGTGCTGAACTCGAGCCCGCAGCTCAACGAGCAGCTGGCGCCCACGGCCCGCTCGCTGCGTGAGTTCGGGGAGAGTGCCTCGGTCAACGCCGGAATCGACTCCCTGATCGACACCCAGGACATTCTGCAGCCGTTGCTGTCTCACGTGGCACCGGCCCAGAACGTCTGTAACTACCTGGCGCTGTTGCTGCGCAACTCGGCGGAATTCGCATCGACCGGCAACCAGACCGGTCGCTGGGCCCGGGTGGTAACCGTCCTTCCGCCGCCCGGCCCGAACGGCCTCGGAATCCCCTCCGCGGCGCCGGCCGACGGGCCCGGGGCGAACTACCTGCGCTACAACCCGTACCCGAACACGGCCTCTCCCGGTCAGATCAGGGAGTGCGAGGCCGGCAACGAGCCGACCACGCTGCCGGCGAACCAGATCATCGGCAACTACCCGGGCAACCAGGGAATTGAAACGAACCTGCAGAGCGAAGAACAGCTGAACTGGGGCAAGTGATGAGCAAAACGCCCAAGACCTCCCGCTACAACCAGCAGTTCTTCCGCGACTGGGGCGCCCCGGGGCCGCTGTTCTTCGGCCTGATCGCGATCATCCTGGTGATCGCCGGTTTCTACCTCGCCTTCACCAAGAATATTCCGTTCACCAGTCCCGGCTATGAGGTCAGGGCGACCTTCTCCAACGCGATTAACATCGCCCTCAAGTCACCGGTTCGCATATCCGGCATAAACGTGGGTGTGGTGACCGAAGTCGAGGCCAGCGGCGACAACACCGTGGTCACGTTCACGGTCGACGGCGAAGGCCGTCCGGTGCGCGAGGACGCGGCCGCCAAGATCAGGCCCCGGCTCTTCCTCGAAGGCAACTGGTTCATCGATCTCGACCCGGGTACACCCGAAGCCGCGGAGATCCCGGACGACGGCATGATCCCGGTCTCGAGGACCTCGGCCAGCGTGCAGATCGACCAGATCGTGACCACCCTGCAGACTCCGCAGCGGGCGAACCTGCAGCGGCTGCTCAAGGGGCTGGGTACCGGTCTCAACAGCGAACCGACCGCGGCTCAGGATCTGACCTTCGAGCCGTTCGTCAAGGGGCTGACCGGAGGCGAGGCCCTGAATCTGGCCTTTCGCCACGGAGAGCGGGCCTCACGGGGAACCGCGATCGTCAATGAGGCGTTCCTCGGCAAGAATCCGCATGACCTCGGCAACCTGCTCCGGGGGCTGAGCCGGGTGTCGGGGACCCTGAACGAGCGCGAGGGCGACCTGGTCGGCCTGATCAACAACCTGCGGATATTCACCGGAGCGCTGGCGGCCGAGCAGGAAAACCTGCGGTCGACCATCCGCCAGCTCGGCCCGACCCTGCAGACCACACGACGCTCGCTGACCAGTCTCAACAACGCGCTTCCTGCGCTGAGGGGCTTTGCGATCGCGATCACCCCCGGCCTGAACGAGGTGCCGCGCACGATCCGGGTGGTCACTCCGTTCACCGATCAGCTCAAGCCGCTGCTCACCGACCGCGAGCTCGGTGGCCTGGCCAAGCAGATCAAGAAGTCGGCCCCCGCTTCGGCCGAGTCGGTCAACCTGACCCTCCAGTTGCTGCCGCAGCTCGAGGACTACGGCCGCTGTGTCAGCGGCAACCTGGTGCCCGCCGGAAGCCAGATCATCCAGGACGGCGCCCACGGGAACGGCCAGACGGCCTTTCGCGAGTTCCTCTACGCGGCGGTGAACCTGGCCGGTGCCGGTCAGAGCTTTGACGGCAACGGCCCCTACCTGCAGGTCGTGTCCGGAGGCGGCACGCTCGACGTGAAGACCGACGACCCCGACGCGACCCTGCCGACCGACAAGGTCCTCTACGGACGGACCTGGGCCCCGCCGCAGGGAACCTCGCCGATCGAATCCGGACTGCCGCCCCTGAACGCCGACCAGCCCTGTTACACGCAGGACGTGCCCGATCTCAACGGACCGGCCGCCGGCCCCGGTGCGGCCAACCCCGAGGTTTACACACCGTGAAACGCGCGATCACCACGCATATAAAGGACTTTGTGGCGATCGCCGTGATGGTGGCCGTCGCCCTGGCGGTTCTGCTGGGGATTCTGGCCAACCAGAAGGCGGCACTGCCGGCGTGGGTTCCCGGTCTCGGCCAGGAGTTCTACTCGATCAACGCAGAGTTCCCGACCGCCCAGGCGATCACTCCCGGTCAGGGCCAGGCGGCGACGATCGCCGGGATCAACGTCGGCAAGGTCGGGGCCGCATCGCTGGACGACGGAACGGCCAAGATCCGGCTCGACATAGAGCCCGAGTACGTGGACCTGCTTCACCAGGATGCCGAATTCCTGTTGCGCCCCAAGACCGGGTTGAATGACATGGTCGTCGAGATCGACCCCGGCACCGAAGGCCCGCCGCCGGACGAGGGCGAGACCCTGCCTCTCGCCCAGGGCCTTTCCAACGTTCAGCTCGATCAGTTCTGGGCCTCGCTCGACGTCGACACCCAGGACTACCTCGTCCTGCTGCTCGACGGGGCGGGCGAAGGCCTCAACAAGAAGGGCCCCGAACTCTCCCAGACCTTTCGTCGATTCGGCCCGTTCGCAAAGTACACGGCAAAGTTGAACGGAGAGCTGCAAAAGCGCAGGGAAAACATCAAGCAGAGCATCCATGCGTTCAGCCAGATCGCGACCGAGCTCGGCAACAACGACCAGGTGGTCGCGGACTTCGTCACCCAGTCGAACCAGTCGATCGGGAACTTCGCGGCAGAGGAAGCCTCGCTGCGGGAAGCGCTTCGCGAATTCCCCTCGACTCTCAGCGCGGCCCAGAGCGGGCTGAGCAAGTCGGACCAGCTCTCGACCGTACTGCGCCCGACCCTGCTCGGGCTGATCCCGGGGGCAAAGAATCTGAAGGGGTCTCTGCGCTCGGTCCAGGACCTGGCCACCAGTACCACCGACACGGTCCGCGACGACATCCGGCCGTTCTCCCGGGAGACTCAGCCGGTGTTCAAAGAGCTGACCAAGACCAGCAAGTCACTGGTCAACTCAGTGCCCGAGACAACCGGAGTGTTCAAGCAGCTCAACCGGCTGTTCGACCTGTTCGCCCACAACCCGCCCGGCGATGCGCAGGAGGGCTTCCTTTTCTGGGCTCCCTGGACCAACCACAACCTCAATTCGGTCCTCGCCGGCCAGGGACCGCAGGGCCCGGTCCTCCGCGGCGCGTCGATGGTGACCTGCAACACGGCGAGACAGGCGTTCTCTATCTCGTTCGGCATCCCCCAGCTCCTACCGGCCTACCGGCTTTCGCAACTTCCTTCAGTCGAAGCGATCTGCTGATCCAGGACCATGAATAAACAGGCACCCTCAATCGGACAACTCATCACGATCGCAGCGTTTGCGTTGTCCTGCTACGGCCTGCTGTTGTTCGTATGGGTCGCGTTCGGCGGTCCGACTCCGCTTTCATCGGGAGGCTACGAACTGAAGCTGCCGCTGCCCCAGACCGGCCAGCTCGCCGACCAGTCGGAGGTCAAGATCTCCGGTGTGTCGGTCGGCCGGGTCAACTCGATCGACCTCGGCGAGGGCGAGCAGGCCGACCGGGCGATCGTGACCTTGAATATCGACCCCGAGTACGCGCCGATGCCGACCGACACGAGGGCGATTCTCCGAGCGAAATCGCTGCTCGGCGAGGCCTACGTCGAGCTGACCCCCGGCGAGAAGGCAGGGGGCACCCTGGAAGAGGGCTCCGAGTTGCCGGAAGCGCAGATTGCGCGCTCGGTCCAGCTCGACGAGATCTTCCGCACCTTCGACCCGAAAACCCGGGAGGCTTTCAAGCAGGGAGTGATCGACACCTCGATCGCGACGCACGGCCGTGGCGCCACGCTCAACCAGACGATCGGGATTCTGCCCGGCACCCTGGATCAGCTGACCGACGTTCTGCGGGTGCTCAACGACGAGGAGGAAGACGTATCCAAGCTCGTTCGCAACACCGGAGTCGTCTTTGATGCGATCAGCCGCCGACAGGGGGAGCTCAGCAGTCTGATCAGGAATACCAACACGGTCTTCTCGACCACGGCCGCACGGGAGCAGGATCTCCAGGACCTATTCCGGATCCTCCCGACCTTCCTGCGCGAGTCACAGCTGACCCAGACGGACCTGGGCGACTTCTCCGCCTTCGCGACCCCGATCGTCAAAAAGACGATTCCGGTCGCGGAGCAGCTGTCTCCGACCCTCCAGGCCTCCGCCAGGCTGGCCCCGACCAGCATCGACCTGTACCAGGGCCTGAAGCCGGTCATCCGCAAGGCACCGACGGCCTTCCCTTCGCTGAGGGCATTCCTCGACCAGGACGCCCCCAAGCTGCTGGATCGCCTGCCCGACTACCTGGCCGAGCTCAACCCCGTCCTCGAGGCGGCCGATTACTACCGCGACGAGCTGGCCGCCTTCCTCGGGAACACCGCCGCAATCAGCAACGCGCGCAACTTCTATAACGGGGAGGCGGTCCGCTACATCCGCATCGGAATCAGCCAGGGACCGGAGGCGTTCGGGGCGCCAGCGTCGCGCATGACCACCAACCGCTCGAACCCGTACATCGCCACCGGCGGGCTCAATGGGGTCGGAAGCGGGGGGATCGAGTCGTTCCAGACCTACAACTGTGCCGGCGGTTACAACGCCACGATTAAGCCCTGGGCCGCCCTCACCCCGGTACAGCAGGCCCAATACGAGCAGGCGTCCGCCTATCTTAACGCCGCCGAGAGTGAGGAACTCTGGGGCCAAATCATTGAGCTGGCCATGGCAGGCGAGAGCCAGACCGACGACGTGCCCGCACCGGCGTGCAACCAGCAGGCTCCGTTTGAACCGATCGGCGATCCTTCGCGGCCGGCGACCCAGTACCAGCATGTTTTCCGCACACCCTGAGTTCCGAAACTTTCCCGGCTGTGTGGGGTTATAATTTTCGTAGGCTGCCCAGATAGCTTTGAAAAGGCGGCAGGAGCCAACGGAGTCGCACCCGGCAGGTTCCAATAAACCAGATAAAACCAGGAGAGATCATGAAAAAGCTTTTTGCCCTGTTCGTAGGCCTCGCGGCGATGTTTTCACTTTCGGCCGCAGGTGTGGCTTCCGCCGAGACGGCGACCTCAAAAATTGGCATCGTCCCTCAGGGGAAGACCTATGAGTCACAGTTCGCCCCCGCAAATCTGAGCTTGGCCGCCGATGTAATCCCCGCCGATCCACCCACAATCAACCCGGCCGGCCAGCCGTCACTGGACCCCATCCTGGTCACTCAGTACAACTTGACCAAGGACCAGAGGTTCGTGCCGGACCCGAATCAGCCGGTCTGTACTGCTGTCAACGAGAATAACGCCAACTTCCCGCCGGAAATCGCGATTGGGATGTGCCCGGATTCGCTCGTCGGTAACGGCACCGCGAATATCCTTCTGGCGAACTTCATCATAGGCACAGTCGCAACCAGCCCGAACCTGCTCACGGACCCGATCCTCACCGTGTTCAACGCAGGGACCGACAACCAGGGCCGGGGAATAATGACGATCCAGGGCTACTCGGCCTCAACGAACGCCGGCATTTACATGAAGGGGGTCCTGAAGGAAGGGATCCTGCAGATCGAAGTTCCGAGGCTGACCGGCGACTCGGCGACCTCGACCCTCGAGGTCAACATCCCGGGTGATCTGGGCCAGACCAAGGACTACTTCCAGACGAAGTGCTCTAGCGGGAAATGGGTTGTCAACGCCACGTTGCAGCTTGGATACCGCGATATCGCCGACAAAGTGTCCGGTGAGCAGACCGTGAACACGGACTCGCAGAGCATCCCGTGCCAGGCAAACGCCGGCAAGGCCAAGTTCGGCTCGGTCAAGGTGAAGCCCAAGGGCAAGACCTACGCCAGCAAGCGGAGCAGGTCCAACGTGGCCAAGGCCGAGGTGAGTGCCAAGGCCAAGGTGAGCAAGTTCAAGGTGACGGTCAAGAACAAGGGCAGCGCGACCGCGAAGAACGTGAAGATCACACCCAAGGGTGCGGCCAAGGGCATAACGAGGAACGTCTCGAACATCGCCCCGGGCAAGACCAAGAAGTACACCGTGAAGGCCGTGGTCAAGGGCAAGAAGGGCCAGAAAGTCACGGTCAAGATGAAGGTGGACGCGAGCAAGACCAACGCCAAGGTCGGAAAGACCAAGGTCAGGCTCAAGTAGGTCCGAGCGACATCTGGATCACTTGATCCAAAAGTATGAAAAGGGCGGCCCTTCGGGGCCGCCCTTGCTGTTGCCGGGGTCCAAGCAGCGAGAGCCCCTGGCAGAGGGCCTTCACGGACGGTCGTTCGTCAGAAGCGGGTTCCTCAGGGACTGAACCCGGCGATGTGCAACTTTCCGGGCTCGCGCGCGTTGGCGTTTGAGAAGCGGTTTAGAGAGCCCTGCTTGAATGGTTACCATCAATCAACTGGAGGAGAAGAGTAAAGGCATGAAGAAACTTATCGTCAGCGTCGTAGCTATCGCGACGGCCGGGTCACTTGCTTTCGCCGCGGGTGCCGGCGCAATGCCGACTGCGGTCGCATCGCTCGATCTGCAGCCGAGTGGGACCATCTACAAGGAAGCGCTCAAACCGGCCAGTCTGAGCTTGAACGCAACGGTTACTCCGGAGCCGGGGGCCACGACCATGAACCCAATGATCGAGCTCAAGATCAACCAGATGGACAAGATGGCCTTCGTGCCCAACAACAAGAAGACCCCGGTTTGCACGACCATTAACGCGATGGATACCAACTACCCGACTGAGGAAGCGATCAGGCGCTGCCCGAATTCAGTCCTCGGTGACGGCACCGCGGATCTTTTCCTCGCTCAGTTCACAGGCATCGTGGTAGATGATTCGAAACTGGTCGCGTTCAACGGTGGCAAGGACAACCAGGGCAACCCGCACCTGATCGTCCACGGATACTCGGCATCGCTGAACACCGGCATCTACATCAACGCGCTGCAGAAGAACGGCACGCTGACCATGTCGATCCCGCGGCTCTCGGCCGATTCCTCGGTGCCGGTCTTCGAGCTGGAGATTCCGGGTGACATGGGCAAGGACTCGTCATACGTCCAGGCCGCCTGCCCCACGTCAACCTGGTCATCCAACGCGGTCGTCACCCTCGCCAA